>JAQBPS010000217.1 GCA_028287415.1 Bacillota bacterium
GGGAAGGGAGCCCGCCCCTTCAACCCGAATCATAACATATATAAACCAATAGCGTGAAAAAAGTTGGGAGGAGTTCCGTTGTCCGGCAAGCGGCTGTTCACCGTTGACGATATTCTGAAGGCGAGGATTCCCAGCGAACTATCCGTCGGTCCTGGCGACCGGGTGGGCTATACCCTGCGCACCGCCGACCTTGAGGACAGCAGCTACCGCGCCTGTCTGTGGCTGGCTGCGCCCGACCAGGAGCCCATTCAGTTGACGCGCGGCGGCCGGGGCTGCACCGGTGCCCAATGGTCGCCTGACGGCCGTTACCTGGCGTTCATCAGCTCCCGGCCGGCCGACACGCCCGGCGAGGGCAGCGGCAAGCTGCAGATCTGGCTGCTGCCCGCCGCTGGTGGCGAAGCGTTCTGCCTGACCCGGACGCAGCGGGGCATCCGGGAGTTCCACTGGGCGCCCGACAGCCGCTCCGTTTCCTTTATCACCGACGAGCCCGAGAATGATGCGGAGAAGGCCCGCCGGGAACGGGAGCACAGGCAGCGGTTCGACGCGGTCGTCGAGCATGGGGAGCGCCGTCGCCGTCAGATCTGGCAGGCGGAGGCGAAGCCCGGGGGCGACGCGCAGGTGCTGTTCGACGGCGACTTCGGCCTGAGCGCGATCGCAATCTCGCCGGATGGCACGGAGATCGCCTACACGTCCAACTACACCGGCTGGCGGGAGGACTATCGGAAACAGGACCTCTGGGTGCTGACCCTGGCCTCCGGCGCCACCCGGCAACTGACCAGCGGCACCGGTGGCTGCCAGAGCCCCGTCTGGAGCCCGGACGGCAGCCGCATCGCGTTTATCGCACCGCACGACCCGGCGCTCAGCTACTCCCGCAGCGAACTTTACCTGGTGCCGGCCGGGGGCGGCGCCGTCGCCAATGCGTGCGACCTGGCGCCCGGCTTCCATGGCGATGTGATGGAGGTGGCCTGGGAGACGCCGACCAGCCTGCTGATCACAGCCGAAGCGGGCTGCTACAGCCACATCTGCCGCTTCGATATCGCGGGAGGCGCAGTGACCCGCCTGACGCCTGCCGACGAGGTGGTCTCCTGCATGGCGCTCGCCCGGGACCGGCGCCATGTCGCGTATGTGACCGAGACGGCCTACACCTTGCCCCAGGTGATGCTGCTCAACCTGCAGTCCGGCGACCCCGCCCGTCCCCTGACCGACCTGAACCCGGCAATCAAGGACGGGATCACGTGGGGTGACCAGCGGGTGATCGCCTGGGAAGCAGAGGATGGCATGAGCATCGAGGGCGTGCTTACCCTGCCCCCGGACCACAAGGAGGGAGAGCGCCACCCGCTGGCGGTCTACATTCACGGCGGGCCGCACGGCCGGACGCCGAACCGGCTGCGCCAGTACACCAGCTTTCAGGTGCTCGCGGCCCGGGGCTATGCGGTGCTCGCCCCGAACTACCGGGGCGGCACGGGCTACGGTCGTGCGCATGCCGTTGCGAACCGCTGCGACCTGGGTGGCGCTGACTTCCGGGACGTTATGGCGGGCGTCGACCACGTGATCGCCGCAGGCGTCGCGGACGGCGAGCGCATGGGCATCTTCGGCGGCTCTTACGGCGGCTATATGACCAACTGGGCGATCGGCCAGACGGACCGGTTCAAGGCGGCGATCTCGATGTTCGGCATCTTCAGCCTGATCACCGACTACAGCCAGTCCTCGATCCCCGGCTGGGAGACCGGCTACCTGGACGGGTACTGGTGGGAGCAGGCGGAGGCTTACGCCCGGTGCTCGCCGAGCACGCACCTGCTGAACATGAACACGCCCGTCCTTATCCTGCACGGGGATGCCGACGACAACACCTTCCCGGCCAACAGCCGCGAGATGTACCAGGCGCTGCGCCACCTGGGCCGCACGGTCCAGTATGTGCACTATCCCCGTGAGGGTCACGGTGTGGCTGAGCCGAATCACAAGAAGGATGAGTACAGCCGGGTCCTGGGGTGGCTGGACCGGCACATCCTGGGGGAGGCAGCCCTGCCGGCGGGGAGCGTCGCAAAGGATGGCCACAGCCTATCGGTGGCGGCTGTGGCCGCCGTGGCGAGCTACAGCGGGCGCAAGCCGAAGGGCCGCTTTGTTGAGGTGGCGCTGGCAGTCACCCCGGCTGATGGCTTGAAGCTCGACATCTCTCGGGTGCGGCTGCTGGCCGAGCAAGCGGGCCTGACCTGGGAGGTCGGGGTGGCGGGGGTTGCAGCAGGGCCGCTGCTGATCCCTGGCGCCGGCACCGTCGAGATTGGCGGGACAGCTGAGATCAGGCTCGTGTTCGATGTTCCGGTGAAGGCGCCGGCCGGCGCGTGGCGGCTCACCACGGAGGCGCTGCCGCCCGTGGGGCTGCAACTGCCAACGGTGGCATAGTCCGGGACAAGCCTGCATAGACATGTTGGGATGCCTGACCTGAGGGGGCGCCAACTTGATCGAACGGCTCGTGTGGGACCGGTTCCGCCAGGACTGGAAGCTGTTTGGGCGGATGGGGCTCTGGACATTTCTCAGTGGGCTCCCGGTGTTAGTGCCCGTTGCCATGTTCGTCGCTGCGTGGTTCATGGGCGGATCCATCTCGAGTTCGATGGAGTCGGGCCCGATGCAGTCAGATGAGTTGGCCGCCGGGGCGATGATGCGGACAGGGGTCGTGATCGCGCTGGTGTTCATGGCTGGTTTCCTGGCAATCATCGGCCTGGTTCAGGCCGGGCTGATGGCACAGGTGGTCGCCTTCCGGCGGGGGCAGCAGGCGGGCTTCACGAGCTTCTGGGGCGGGGTTCGGCGCCACTGGGTGCCGATGCTGCTGCCCGCGGTCTTCTGGGCCGGACTCGGGCTGTGGGGCGGCGGCTCATTGCTTGCAGACCCGGTACGCAAGATTGGAACGGAACTCCTCGTTGCGTTCCTTGCACTCCACCTCGGCATCTATCCGGCGTATCTGATCGTCGCTGACGATATGGGCGGCATGAGTGCGATGGGGCGGGGTCTGCGAATCCTTGTAGCGCAGCCCCGGGAGGCACTGGCGGGAGTCCTCGCCCTCTGGTTGATGCAGATGGCTGTGGGCCTGCTTGGCGAGTTGGTTGGGCTTGCCGCCCCGTTCCTGCTGCTCCCCTGGGCGATCTTCCTGTTGTTTTATGTGCCGCTTGTCCCCTACTACTTTGCCGAGCGCTTCGAGCAGAGGTTGCGCCCGGTGGTGAACTGAATAGGTACCTATTGACATGCTCCGGCGGTATAAACCGCCGGAGCATTTTTGAATAAAAATGATATTTAAAAAAATAGCTAATTATCGTGACATCACCGCTGATGGCGATCCCCGGGCTTGGCCAGATCGTTACTGTCGCGCTGGCAGCAATCCTGCTGGTCAATCTCACGATCTACGCCGCTTACCTGATAGCAGCCGAGGAACTGCCCGTGATGACTGCAATCGGCACGGGCCTCAAGTTCATCGTGCAGCGGCCCCGGGAGACATGCCTGGGTGCGTTGACCCTGGTAGTCTTTGGCGCCAGCTTTCTGCTCACGGTGGTGATTGGTATCATTCCCCTGCTCGGGCAGCTGGTCGCGCTGGTTTTGGGGATGGTGTTCTGGCCGCTTTTGGGCGATTACTTCGCTGAGCGGTTCGAGACCCGGCGGTGAAAAACCGCAGGCTCATTTTGCGTTAAAAAAGGATATTATGGTAAAAAAGGCGAATTGAACTAGCGATTCATATGTATTTCTTCAAGGAGGGCTCCAGCAGTGATTCTTCAGCAGGTCTGGAACCGGTTCACGGAGGACTGGAAGTCGTTTGCGCTGTTGGCGATTGGTCCCGCTCTTGGCTCGATGGCACTGTCCGCAACCCTGGTGGTGCTGGGCCTGATCACGGTTGGGTCGAGCATTGTCGCGGTGGCAACGGGTCGTTACGGCTACTCAGATGCCCGTGTTCTGGGGATGCTCGGTGGCATGGCGGTGTTCCTGCTGCTGTCCCTGGTTGTCATGGTGATCGGTACTACCCTGATACATGGGGGCCTCGTGGGCTCCGTTGTCGCTTACCGCCGCGGCGAGACCCCCAGTCTGCCTGAGTTCTGGGCGCATGCGAAACGCAACTTCGGTCGTTTTCTCGGTCTCATGATCCTGACATGGGTGAGCATCGTGGTGGTGGTAATTGTCATATCGCCCGTGGTAGGTGCACTCCCGATTATCGGGTTGCCCCTTTTGGTCGGAATCCAATCGATCGTGCTGGTCAATCTGGCGGTCTACCCCGCCTACCTCATGGTGGCAGAAGAACTCTCCGTCATCGATGCGATCGGGACGGGCTTCCGGGTCGTTACCCGGAACATCCGGGAGGCCTGCCTGAGCGGCATGATACTGCTGGGATTCAGTGCAGCCCTCGCATGCACAATGGCCCTCAACGTCATCCCCTTGGTGGGGAGTCTTGCCGTGCTGGCCGCGACCGGCCTGTACGGTCCGGTCATGGTCTATTACTTCGCCGAGCGGTTTGAGTTGCTCGTGCGGCCTTCCCTGGGCGGCTCAGCGCAAGGGCCGGCGTAAACTTCAAAAACCAGGGCAGCACGGGGGTGCTGCCCTTCTGCATTGCTGACGGTCGGGAAAGACTAAGGTATCCTTGTGCCCTTGGCCTCCGTCCAAATTGTTAAGTGTTGATGTGAAGGGCAGTGATTACCCGCATGAAGCTTCCACTTTCCGTCCTGGACCTCTCCCCGATCACTGAGGGTAGCACAGCTGCCGATGCGATGCGCAACACGCTTGAGCTGGCCCGCCTGACGGACCGGCTTGGCTACACCCGTTACTGGCTGGCCGAGCACCACAA
>JAQBPS010000219.1 GCA_028287415.1 Bacillota bacterium
TAGCGGGCCGCATCCTCCGTGTAATCCCGGCGCTGCCCCCGCTTTTTGAAGCCGTACAGCATGCCGAGGATGAACTTCTGCACGGTCGTCTTACCGGCCTCGTTGGGGCCGTACAGGATGTTCAGCCCCGGCTCCAGCTCCAGGGTGCGCCCCTGGAAGCGGCCGAAGCCCGTCATGATCAGCCGGTCGATCCTCACCGGGCGCCCCCCTTCCCCGCGGCGCCGAACGCCTCCAGCCCGAGCGCCAGCGCCTGCCGGACCCGCTGCCGCTCCGCTTCATCCGGCGCGCCCGCCTCCAGCGCCAGCAGCCGCTGCACGAAGAGGCCCCGTACGGACCGCTCCTGTGCGAGGGCCGGCAGGTCGTAGTCCGGCCGGGTCTGATCGGCCAGCTTCACAAAATAAAACTCGTCCGCCAGCTTCGCCTGGAGCACCGGCAGGTCGACCCGCAGGCCGGGCGCCACCGCCCCGGTCAGCGTGAGGCGATAGCAGTGCTGCCGACGCGCATCGAGGCCGTCAATCCTGCAGATGTGCTCAGCCAGCTCCTCCAGCGACTCCGCCCCGGTCACATCAACCGCGGCGGTGACATACCTGCGCTGCCCCGTGGGGACGAAGGCCAGCCTGGCGCCGTCCTTGGCGACGCTACCCAGGTAGACCCCGTGCTCGCCGGGCTCGCCGAAGCTGAGCGCCTCCGGGCTGCCGCTGTACCGGGCGATCACCCGCCCGCCTTGCTCCAGCACCGGCCCTTCCTTGTGGATGTGGCCCAGGGCGATGTAGTCGGCGCCCAGGGCTGCCAGGTCAGCGGGGCGAAACGGGTGGTAGGCCTCATCGCCGCCGTGGACGACGACCAGATTGATCCGGGATGGATCCTGCGCCCGCAGGCCCGCCACGCGGCACTCCCGCACCTCCCAGGCGTCGAAACCCCAGCCGTAGACCGACACCGGCAGGTCCGGCAGGTCGACCCGCTCCGCCTCCGGCCCGAAGATGTGGACGTTCGGCGCCCACGGATAGGACTGATAGTAGCTGTTCGGCAGCAGCGGGTCATGGTTGCCGGGGCTGATAAAGACCCGCGTCCCGGGGATCCGCCGGAACTGCTGGTCGATAAACTTGATTACGCCCCGGGTGGCATGGGCATGTTCAAACAGGTCGCCCGCCAGCAGCAGGACCTGCACCTGCTCCCGCAGGGCCAGGTCGATGATGCCGGCGAAGACCGCCTTCAATTCCTCCCGCCGCAGACGCCCGCGGGCGCCGTCGACACCCATGCCCGCGAAGGGCCACTCCAGGTGCATATCGGCCATGTGCAGCAGCTTAACTTCCGGCACGGTCTTTCACCTCTATCTGCGCCAGTCGATCGCGGAACCATTTCTCCTCCCTAAAGATATATCCCTGCCAATTCACCCTATGCGTGGTGCCATTCATTGACCCCCGGCACGGGGGCGCCACGGCGGCAACGAACGCATCACAGTCACGCACCGACCCGGCAGCGTTCGCATAGTTTGGGATTGCCCCCCTCATGACATCATCCGACGTCATTCGACACGTATCGTCATTTTCGGAAAAGGAAGACTACAAACTTAGCAGGGTAACAAATAATCGCGCCGAAGCAATAATGTGCATCGATTCATTCCTGTTGTAGGAGGCTGTCCACTTTGGCCGTTGTGAGCGTTTTTGTTGGCAACTTGCCCTGGAGCACCAACGACGAGGATCTGGCTGAATTGTTCTCCCAGTATGGCGAAGTGAAGCGCGCCAAGATCGTCACCGACCGTGAGACCAACCGTAGCCGCGGCTTCGGTTTCGTCGACATGGAGGAGGCCGATGCCATGAAGGCTATCGAGGCCTGGCACGAACAGGAGTTCGGCGGTCGCGCTCTGACCGTGAATCTCGCCCAGAGCCGTCCGGCCCGCGGTTAATCCCACGACACCCACACCGGGGCGCCCCTCTTCGGGGGGGCGTCCTTGTTGTCGCTTGTCACCCGCGCGCAACGACGCGGTGCAACCTGGTTCGCAAGGGGGGGCGCAGAGATTGAGACGCTGGCCTGGCATTGTGATGGCGCTGCTGCTGATGACGGCGGCCCTGCTGCCCGGGAACGCTGTGGCTGCGTGTGCCCCGGGCAAGCCTGCCGACTACATCGCCGCTGCGCCGGTGATCCTCTTCGGCAAGGTGACCGAGGTTGATGAGCGCAGCCGTGACACCTACTTTACGGTATCCGTGCAAACGATTTACAAGGGGCAGCCGGAGAATCCGGTGATCCTGCACATCAACTCGGGCCAGAACCAGGCGCTGGCGGAAGACTACAACCTCCGGCAGGACGAGCAGCACACCCTCTACCTGGCGCCCGACGGCAAGGGGTACTACACGACGAATGCCTGCCTCGGCAACCACCCGGGGCCGCCCACGGCCGCTGAGGTCCAGGCAGGCCTGGGGGCGGGGCGCCCGGCGCCACCGGAGCAGCCGGCAAAGCGTGTCTTACCGATCCGCACCTGGATCCCGTTCATCGCGATCGGCGTCACATTCGGGGTGATGGGCTCGGTGCTCCTCATCAACATGCGGCGGAAGCGAGTGTGAGCATCAAAAAGGCGACGGCCCTCGTGCGGGGTCGTCGCCTTTGGATTGGCATCAGTGTTACGGGGACTGGCAGGACTTCATGAGCTGGTCGAGCTCCTGCCGATCCGAGGCGGGCAGGTCCGGCAGCAGGCGTGTCAGTTCCGCCAACTGCACGCCGGCCTTCTGGCAGTCACCGGCGGTCGCGTAGGTCCAGACCAGCCAGTACCGGATCCTGGGCTCGTCCGGCTGCAGCTCAGCCGCCCGCCGGATTGCCGGCTCCGCCTCCCGGGGGTGCCCGGCGGCAAGTGCGTTGACGCCCCGGGCCAGGTCCCGACCGGGGCCTGGCAGTTCCACGCCGCCCGCCACTACCGCGGCGGCTGCCAGCAAGAGCGCGCCCGCCAGGATCGCCCGCATGGGGCGAGCCAGGTGGAAGCGGGGCAGGCGCCTGCCCGCGACCTGAGGCACACCAATGACGGCTGCCGCCAGCAGGCCGCCCGCCAGGCCGCCAAGATGATTCCAGTTATCTACGATGTTGAAA
>JAQBPS010000416.1 GCA_028287415.1 Bacillota bacterium
AAAAGGGCATAGTACGCCCTTGGCAGTCGCGAAGAGGCCTGCACGGCGCAGGTTTTCGCCAAAGAAACCCGTGTTGCTGAACATGTTGTAACCCCGTTGCATGGCCGTCACCCGGTCCACCTCCAATCTGTAAGCATCTTCAAACAATATACCACACTGAAACAAACTAGCACGGCAACATTACTAGTACCGCCGGTGAAGACTCCGCCTGGCAGGTGGGGATCTGCTGGCGGAGTCCGGGGTTGCCCCCGACACCGGCGGTACTGATTCTCTCCTTTAGTTTGGGACCGGTAATCTCCTGCCCACCCGCCGGATTTGGGACTGATGGCTCACCAAAATGGGCCTGTGGTCCCAGACGCTAAGGTTTGCCGGCCAGTGCGGGCGGATCGGGCTGGAGTAACCCGGTCACGCCGGCGAGGTTGCCCTGCGGGACGACGTGCACGGCGGGGCTGGCGTAGGCGCTCCACCGGGCGAGCACGTCCGGGAGGGCGGTCAGGTCCAGGTCAGTGTCGACCTGGCGGGCCAGACTCAGCCCTTCGCTGATGCCCATGTTGACGCCCCGCTCGGTCACCGCCTGGGAAAGGGCGAAGAGCACTGCGGTTGCCCGCCCGGCGGCATCCGGCCCGCCTGCGCGCAGGTACACGAGCGCCTCGGCGCCCTTCATGCTCTTGCCATCGACGGTGATGCCGCCGGCCGCATCGATCAGCGTGGCAACGACGCTGTAGGGCAGAAAGGCCCGGTGGTGAAGCCGTCGCTGCAGCTTGCCCTCCAGGAAATCCTGGACCTTGCGCCCCGACTGGCCTGGTGCAAACAAGGCGGCAGTCTCCGCAGGCGCCGGGAAGGTCACCGCGTTCAGCGTGCCCGCGCTGCGGGACTCCTCGATCACGGCGGCGCTGGCCACGACGCCCGGCGTCTGCGCATCGTACAGCCACACCAGGGTGCGTTCATGCGCTGGAGCGACATAGGGTGCGGGCTTGGGCCGCAGCATGACAAAGGCCAGGATGCCCAGGAACAGGAGCGCTACGCCTGCCCCCATCCAGATGAGGACCTTATAGGGACTGCCGCCGGGCTTACGCGGTCGCTTTGGCAATGGTGGCTCCGCTCCTTTGATCGACACAGTTTGCTGTGCCGATTCGACAAAAACCCCCGGCGAACCTGCCGGGGGTTGTTCTGTACTTAGTTGGCCTTGCTGCGCTCGCCCACACCGCAGGCCGGTGCCGCAAACCGGGCGACCCGCCAGCGGGCGCCGATCGGGGTAATGATCACGTCGTGCATCATCGTCAGGACCTCAAGGACGTCACGGTCAGCCACCAGCGCTTCGCCCCGCTCGTCCAGCGCCTCCACGGCCTGCTTGTGCCGCTGAGCGAACGAACTGAGGGCCCGTATCAGCTCGGGGTTCACCCCGGTGGCAGCCTGCATTTCGACCCGGCAGTGTTCGTCACCGAACATGCTGGTGAGTTGGGCATGTACGAGGCCAAGGACGAAGAACGCCTTGTCGTTCTCCAGGGGATGGCGCAGCCGTTGTTCCAGGCCGGGCCGGTCCAGTGTGATGCGCAGGGTGATTTCCAGCTTGTCTTCCACTGCGGGTGCCCTCCCCTTTTTTGACCACAACGCGTACCCATAAACTACCAGATTGCCCCCGCTGCTGTCAACGCAAACCTTCCCGCTTTGGAAAATTCCACTATTTTCGCCTGTAGCAAAGCCGATGATTCTGACGTACCATGCACTACTGCAGAGATCAAATGCCCACTCCCTTGCGCAAGAATTACGGGCCGGCAGCCCGACCGGTGCCACAGGCGAACCACTGAGAGCGCAAGGAGCAGGTGGATTTGCAGAACTACCGTCCCCCATGGCATATCCGCCGCACCGGGTTCCCCACCGCCTGGCGCCTCGCCCGGTCCCGCCCCGTCCAACAGCGCCCGGTGCGCATCGCGATCCTTGACAGCGGCATCGGCATGGAACACCCGCTGCTCCAGGGCTTGCTGGGCCTGGGGGTGAACCTCCTGAAGACCGACGAACCGCCAGGCGACGAGAACGGCCACGGCACGCATGTCGCGGGGATCATCGCCGCCGCATCGGGCGCCTGGTGGGAAAAACGGCGCCCGCCCGGCGTTGTGCTGCACCCGGTCAAGATCTTTGACCGGACCGGCTTTGGCCGCATCGCCGATATTATCCAGGGGCTGCTCTGGTGCGTCGACCACGACATCGACATCATTAACCTGAGCTTCGGCACCGACCTGAAGACCAGTCGGGCGCTGCAGCGAGCGGTGCGCGACGTCGAGGGCCAGGGGATTCTGCTGGTGGGGGCGGCGGGCAACGACGGGCGCAAGGGCGCGGTCGATTTCCCGGGCCGCTACTCCGAGGTGCTGGCGGTCTCCGCTTGCACCCGGCATGACCGGATCTCCACGTTTTCGAGCGAGGGGCCCGAGGTCGACCTGATCGCCCCGGGCTCGGGGGTGCTGTCGCTGTCGCCGAACGGCGGGTACGTCCGGATGAGCGGCACGTCCATGGCCGCGCCGCACGTAAGCGCCGCCGCCGCCCTGCTGCTGGGACTGGAACCGCACCTCTCCCCCGCCGGCATTCGGGAGCGGCTCAAGCAAACGGCCGAGTGGCTGCCCACGGTGGTGAGCCGGGCGCAGGGCGCCGGCCTGCTGCGGGCGGACCGGCTGCTGCGCTGGCGGCTGTCATCATCGTAGCGTGGCGGCCGCTACAGGGGCAGCCGCGCCTGGACCAGCTCGCCCGGCTTGACAAAGTTGTGCAGCGAAAGCCCGAGCAGCCGGATCTTGCGGCCCTCCCAGTCCACCCGGGCGAACACCTCCCGGGCGGTCTGCGCGATCTCCGCGGCATCGGCGGTGGGCGAGGCCAGGGTCTGGCTGCGGGTGATCTGCTGAAAGTCGCCACCCTTGGGGCCGCCATCCACGAAGACGTTCCACTTGATCTTGACCGTCACCGTGCGGCAGGCCAGGTTGTGCCGGGCCAGGTCCGCGGCGAGGCGGCCGGCGTACTGGTCGAGCAGGCCTGCCAGGTGCGCCCGGTCGTTCTGGTCAAAGGAAAACGTGTTCTCCTCGCCGAGCGATTTCATCTCATGGGTGGTCTCCACGGGGCGGGGGTCGATGCCCCTGGCGAGCATGATCAGCTCGTCCGCCCGGCGGCCGAAGTGGTTGCGCAGCACGTCCGGATCATACCGCAGCACATCGCCGCAGGTGATGATGCCCACCTGCTTCAGCGCGTGCTCGCTGGCCGGCCCCACGCCGTGCAGCCGACGGACCGGCAGATCGGGCAGCAACGCCTGCGCCCGCTCCCACGTCATCACCGTGAAGCCGTCCGGCTTCTCCATGTCCGAGGCCATCTTCGACAGGAACTTGCAATAGGAGATGCCGACGGAGGCCGTCAAGCGGAGCTCGCGGCGGATGGCTTCCTTGATCGAGCGGCCAACGGCGATCGCGTCCTGCCCGGTGACATCCATATAAGCCTCATCGATCGACATCGGCTCGATAACTGTCGTATAGCGGCGCATGATTGCGCGGATCTGCTGGCCGACGTCGCTGTACTTCGCCATGCTCGGGCGGATGAAGATCGCCTGGG
>JAQBPS010000453.1 GCA_028287415.1 Bacillota bacterium
CGAACAGCACGCCGTGCTGCTGGCAGAGCGCCTTTGCGGCGGCCATATAGCCCTGCGGCGGTATAATGATGCCGCCCTCGCCCTGGATCGGCTCCATGATGAAGGCGCCGATCTCGCCCTCGTGCGCGACGAGGAATTGCTCGAGTGCATCAATATCGCCATAGGGGACTTTATAGAAGCCCGGCAACGGGGCGCCGAACGCCTTCTGGTAGCTCTCCCGGTTCGTGGCCGACAGAGCGCCCAGGGTCTTGCCGTGGAACGAATTGCTGGTAGAGATGATGCCCATGCGCCCGGTGGCGGCACGGACCAGCTTGAAGGCCGCCTCCACCGCCTCGGCGCCGCTGTTGGCGAAGGTGACGTAGCGCAGGCCCTCGGGTGCGATCTCAATCAGACGCTTCGCCAGTTCGCCCGCAGCCTCCAGTGCGGACGGCTGCACGAACGATGGCTCCATCGATTGCTGGACCTCGCCGAGCGCCGCCCAGATCTCGGGCGGGTTGAAGCCGAAGGGCAGTGCGCCGTACGCGGCGACGAAGTCCAGGTACTGCCGGCCCGTCTCGTCGTAGAGGTAGCACCCCTCGCCGCGGATGAACCGCTTATCCATATTGATTTGCTCAAGCAGGTTGCCGAGATACGGATTGACATATTCCTTGAACGGGTGCATGAGAGGACCCCCCGAAAGGATCAGAGTTACGTACGTTAGTCAGCCGCGGCGACACCGAAGCGCTCGACCCGGGGCGTAAAGCCGATCCGGTCGAGCCAGTCCTCGTAATCCGCCGGGGTCATATCCTCCGGCTTTTTGCCGGCGGCGGCCACGATCAGGCCCTCCATGAGGTTCGTGCCGAAGGAGCGGCCGCCCAGGTTGGGCGTGGTGGTGATCAGCATGGCGGCGCCCCGCTCCCGGAGCTCCTCGACGTTGGCGGCCGTGACGGTGTTCGTCAGGATCACCTTGCCGTCGATGTTGTCGGGCAGGTGCCGGGAGATGTACAGCCAGTCCCCGGCGATGATATCAGCCCAGCGGTACTGGTCGGCGTACTTCGGAATGCGGACGTTCTGCTTCTCGCCGGTCGGGTAGACCCACTGGAACGGCAGCCGGGTGAGCACCGGGAGGATCAGCCGGGCGAGCGTGGCGACGGTGGAGAGCTTGCGCACCGGAATACCGATGCCCAGGCCGAACATCAGGTCGCCGTACAGCATGTCGGCGCCGGCGCTGTTCAGCGCTTCCGCCATGCCGAAACGGTCGACCGATGAGACCAGCAGCACCTTCTTGCCACGCAGCGGCAGCACGTTCTTGTCGACCCACTCCACAACCCGGCGCTCCAGGGTGTTCTTCAGGCCGGACCCATCAACGACGGGCGATATCCGGGCGGCGTCGGCCATCTTCTGCGCATCCCGGAACTTATAGCGCCGGCCGCCTGCATAGACATAGAGGTCGATCCCGCCGAGGCCGAAGGCATCGACGTGGCCGTCCAGCTCCCGGATCATCGCGACCGCCTTGTCCAGGCTGCCGTCGGTACCAATCCGTTCGACGACGATCTCCTCGCCGAGCACTTCGGTCGTGGCGGTGTGATTGCGCTTGGACGAGCCAAGACTGACGCTGACGATCCGTTTCACTGGTCACCCTCCCCCTTTAGACTCCTGATCAGCTCGCGGACATAGTCCGGGTCGACATATTTGTCATCGTGAAGCGGCGATGAGCCGATCTCGATGCCGATCACATTGCTGCCGACAAGCGCCTCAACCATTTTCAGCCGCTGGTCGGAGCCGATGAAGATGACAGCGTCGCACTCCCGGGCCCGGGCGATCAGGGCCATGACGGAGTTGAGCAGGTCGGCGCCGTTCTGGCTGCGGGCATAGCTCATCCGCTCTTCCTCGGACATGAGCAGGATGAAGTCGACCCCCTCGGTCTCGCCGAGGGTCACGAGTTCCGCTTTGTTCTTGACGGGGAAGCCTGCCAGGGCGATCTTCTTGCCCTTGCGCACTTCGCCGATCGTCTCGAGGCGGGAGATGAGGGTGCGGTCGATCTCCAGCTGCTCGGCCACCTCTTGTTGGGAGCGGCCGCGGGCACGCATCTCCAGCATGCGGGAGATTACCTGAAAGATCCGGTCCTTGTTGATCACCTTGTCGCCGATCCGAATCAGCTGCATGCTTGCTGCCTCCAGGCGTTGTGCACAAGGTTGTGCTAAGGCGAGTATACAATGTTGTGCACAGCCTTGGCAAGCGGTGGACCTTACGACCGCGGTGATTTTCGCAAGTTTAGTCGCACGCAGGTCCTGTCTAAATAAAAAGCGCACCGCCCCCCGTTGTAAACAGGGGGCGGTGCTTTCTAGCTGGCAGGAAAGAGCCAGCAGTTGGCGTGGAAGCGGTGCGGCGGCTCCCGGCCTCTAGATTTAGCCCAGGCTTGTCTCAGCCTCCGACAGGGCCTGCTTGGCCTCCACCACCAGCTCCTTGAGGGGTCCCTCCGGTGCTTCACCGGCCCCGGTGATCACCTTCCGCAAGGCCGCCACATAGGCCACAGCCTGTGCCTTGTCCGCCGGCGCAGCCACGTCCGGCTGGACACCGGCGCCCTCCCAGTTGGTGCCGGTGACGGGGTTGACCGACCGTGCGCTGGGGATAAACACCTCGACATGGTCGTGCAGGCGGACCAGCCCGCCCGGATGGGCGCCGCCCCGGGTCACCTCGCCAATGATCGTCGCCCGCTCCCGGCTCTTCAGGTTGTACACAAACTCCTCCGCGGCCGAGAAGGTCTTGCTGCTGGTGAGTACATAGACTGGCTTATCGCCGCCGAACCGCCGCCCGGGCACGTACGGCAGCGTCCAGAACTGATCAAACTGATCATGTTCCCGGCTGTAGATGCTGTTCAGATGGACCGGCTGATCGAACAGATAGCTGGTGATCAGCGCCACCATGCCCGGGTGACCCCCGGTGTTCTGGCGCAGGTCGACAATGAGTGCAGAAGTATTCGCCAGGAAGTTCATGGCCGCCACCGCCGACTCTCCGGCGTAGTCCGGACGCGCGAAGTTGTGGAACTCCAGGTAGCCCACATTGCCCGCCAGCCGCTCCGCCGTGCGGAATCCGCCGTTCTCGAGCAGCATCTTCTGACGGTAGCGCTCGACCCACTCCGGCGAGGGCCCCTGCCCTTCCCGCATGGGAATCGGCGATTCCCGATGTAATACCCGCAGGTGCTCATCCCGGCTGACCGCCTGAAGTTGCTCGGTCAGCGTTCGACAAAGCTGGGGAAGCGACTCCGTATCGTCGTACTCCCCGTTGACCATGCGGTCGCGGATCACCCCTTCGATCGCTCGGGCCACGTCCGGGAAGACATACCGCTCATTCAAGTGCTTCAGGAGTGCCTCAATAATTTCGGTCTGCTGCACGGTAGTAATCACGCTGATTCCTCCCCTACTCTATGTATATGCGGCGAATCGCGCAATTCCTGCTGCTGCATGAACAGAGCCCTCACCCACGCGACGTATCGCTGGTGAGGGCTCTGCTTCTCATCGTGGCACTACGGTCAGGGCGTTACAGGCGTTACAGACGTTCCAGCCGATGCTGCCTGTTTGCGCACGAGCCGGTTGAACATCAGAATCGACAGCAGGGCAAAGCCGGCGGCATAGGCCCCCATGATGCCGGCCTGCTGCCACAGCTGGCCATAGTCCGT
>JAQBPS010000507.1 GCA_028287415.1 Bacillota bacterium
TGGCGCCCGGCACGGAGAAGCAGGCGGTGACGGAACGGGAGAGCGCATAGCTGAGGGCATTGTCGGATGTCCGATGGACATTGGCGACGATGGTTGCCAGCAGCATGATCACGGCGGTGGCCACGAGCGCCAGGTAGAGCGTGCGGAAAAGCATCTGACCGAAGGCAGCGTTCAGCACATCCGCATAGGTCCAGGTCGCCCAGACCAGCAACTGGAGAAACGGAATCAGGAAGGAAAACGCAAAGATCACCCCGCACACCAGCACCGCACCGACGGCATGGATGCCTCGCAGCGGCCGCAGCACGTAGGGGCGCGACTGCGTGGTCGAACTGCTGTAGCGGCGGTTGCCGCGGACGATGCGCTCAACGAGGAGGAGGCTGACCACGCCGACCATCAAGAGCGCCGCGAGGCGAATGGCGGATTCCACATCATACATGCCGAACCAGGTCTGGAAGATGGCCGTTGAAATGGTCGCGACGCCATAGTAACTGGTCACCCCATAGTCGCTCAGGACCTCAAAAGCGACGAGCGTGAGGCCAGCCACGATCGCCGGGCGTGCGAGCGGCAGGATCACGTGAAAGAAGATCGCCCACGGCCCGCGCCCAAGCACCCTTGCGTTCTCGACATAGGCGGCGCTCTGACGCTCGACGAACGACCGGATGATCAGGTACAGATAGGGAAAGAGGAACAACGTGAAGATGAAGATCGCCCCGCGCAGCGACATGATGCCGAACCACTTCGGCGCGGGCGTGATGCCGAAGGCCGAACGGAGGCTCTTCTGAACGATGCCGGTATAGCTGAACATGTCCGCGTACGTGTAAGCAGCGATATAGGGCGGGACCGTCAACGGGAGCAACAGCGCCCACCGGAAGAAACCCCGCAGCGGAAAGTCGTGGGCGGCCACCAGCCAGGCAAGGCCAGTGGCCGTGATCACCGTACCGACGCCCGTCCACAGCACCAGCCAGAGCGAGTTCAGCAGATAACCCTTGAGCAGGTACTGCTTGATGTGTGCCCAGTTCTCGTTCGGTGCGTGGAACAGCGAGAGCGGAATCAGGGCGAGGGGCAGCAGAATGACCGCCGCCCCCAGCAGGCTGACCAGCATCCATGCGTTTGTGTGCTGTTTCACGTCCCGGAGCAGCGTTGGCCACCTCATGGTTACTGCCACTGCGCCGCGGTCAGGATTTCAAGCGCCTGCTTGTTGTCGGCGCCCAACTGTGCGAAGTCGATCTGCTGCGCCTTGAATGCCCCCCAGGACTTGAGGAGTTCAGGCTGCTCGGCCTTCGGATTGACGGGGAACTCGCCGTTCTCCTGCGCGATCAGCGCCTGCGCGTCCGGAGCGGTGAGGAACTCGATCAGCTTGATGGCGTTCGCCTTGTTCTTTGCGGCTTTTGTCAGCCCGACGCCGCTGATGTTCACATGCGTGCCGGTCGTCTGTTGGTTCGGGAAGATAATGCCCACCTGCTGAGCCGCCTTGACCTCTTCCTGATCCCTGGCGTGGAGCATCTGCCCGTAGTAATAAGTATTGATCAGCGCCACGTCGCCTGCGCCTGCCGCGATCGCTCTGACCTGATCACGGTCGCCGCCCTCGGGCTTGCGGCTCATGTTCCTGACGATGCCCTGCACCCACGCGGTGGCAGCCTGCTCGCCGTCAACCTGAATCAGCGAGGCCACCAGCGACTGATTGTACAGGCTGGTCGAGGAGGGCACGAGTACCTTGCCCTGCCACCGCTCGCTGGCCAGGTCCTCATAGGTTGCAAGCTGGTCCGGTCGTACGCGGGCCTTCGCATAGGCGATCACCCGGGCCCGGGTGGCGAGGCCGACCCAGTAATCCTCCTTGTCACGGAACCGCCAGGGGACGTTCTGCGCGATGGCGGTCGCGGCGAGGGGCTGGAGTACGCCGTGCTCCCTGGCGTTGTTCAGCACGCCGGCATCGACCGTGACGAAGAGGTCCGCAGGCGAGCTCTGACCCTCGCGCTTCAGGCGCTCGATCAGCTCCTCAGCGTTGCCCTTCAAGACATTGACCCGGATGCCGGTCTGCTTGGTGAACTGTGCGTAGAGGCGTTCATCGACCGGATAGTTTCTGGCGGAGTACACGTTGACCACCTGATTCCTGACGTTTGCGACGGTCGGCTCCTTGCCGCCCTGCGTTGGCTTGGGTTCGGCCGCGCAGCCGGCGAGCAGCCCGGTGGTGACCAGTGCGGTGAGCATCGTGGACAGTAACGCACGCTGTTTCATGACGCATCCGCTCCGATCGTTTGAGAATGACTCCACTTCCGCTTTCACGGTAGCATGTGCCCGTTTTACGTGTCAATCTTTCACGGACATGGAAAAGGCCCCTGCACGGGTGCAGGGGCTGATCGATGCAGTTGGCCAGGTCTCGCTAGCCCATGTGCCCCTGCTGGAGCAGGAAGGTGTTGCCGTCGGGGTCTGCGAAGATCGCCTCGACACCGCCCCAGGCGGACCGGGTCGGCGGCTGGGTGAAGGTGACGCCCTTCGCCCGCAGTTCCTCGTAGATTGCGTCGACGTCATCACACTCCCAGGCGATGTTCGAGAAGCCGCCGGGCTGGGCGTCGGGCCTGTTGGGCAGGGGCTTACTCATGACCAGCTTGGTGCCGCCATCGGTCGGTGCGAGCATCAGGAAGCGGCCGCCCCACGGCAGCGGGTTGTCCACGACCAGTTTAAAGCCAAGCTTGTTCACATAGAAGTCCAGGGACTGCTCCTCATCCGTGATCAAGATGCTGGTGAAGCGCATGCGCATGGTGGGCATCGTCCTCTCTGTTGTGGGTCTGCTCCATCGATGATAGCGGTTTGCGCACATATGCGGCCCCACCGAAAGGTGGGTTGCGGTCAGACGAGACCCAGGGACCGGGCGCGGGCGACGGCCTGCGTCCGGTTGCGGACCTGGAGTTTGCCGTAGATATTGATCAGGTGCCACTTCACCGTGCTGACGCCCATGATGAGCTGCGTGGCGACGTCCTGGTTTGAGCAGCCGGTGGCGATCAGCTGCATGATCGCCCGTTCACGTCCCGTCAGGGACTCGACCAGGTCTGCGTTCACGAGCGCTTCAATTACTTGTGCCTCCGCCTCGGGTGCACGGCAGCCGCTGGCGGCGGCCACCTGGCGCACCGCCCCGAGCAGGGGCATGGCTGTTTTCGCGTCGCCTTCCGCCACCAGCAGCCGGGCGAGTGCCAGGTACTCGGGGATGCGCCGCAGGTCGGGGACCGCGTCAGCCGTGATTCCAGCTGCCTCAATCCAGCGGCGTGCGGCGGAAAGATCGCCCTGTGCGAGCAAGACGAGAACGCCGTCCGGCCAGACTGCGGCCGATGCTGCGCGCAATTTGCTGCGGGCGGCCAGCATGTCGCCAGCCCGGTCGACGCGGGTGCGGGCCGCCTGCGCATCGCCGCGGGCCTGATGGAGCCGGGCCTCGGCAAGCAGCAGCTCGGGTGGCGCATCGCCGCTTGCCGCATAGCGTGTGCTTGCCTCCGCCAGCATCTGTGCAGATCCGTCCAGGTCGTGCCATGTCTGGCGCAGGCGTCCCATACCCAGATAGATGGGCGCCAGGGTCGGGAGTAGCTGGGCGCCCGCTTCAGCGGCCAGGCGCAGCGCCTCCCGATAGGTCTCGTCCGCCTGACGCAGCTGGCCGAGCAGCGTGAGCAGTTCCGCCTGCTGCTGCAGGGCAATCAGGGCAGCCGAGAGGTCGCCGCCCCGGGCGCCGATTCTCGCCGCCTCACCGAATGCCTTCGCGGCTTCGGATACGTTGCCCGCCCTGAGGTAGACCGAACCGAGGCTGCTGCTCACGACCGAGCGCCAGAACCAGCTATCCGCGGGCAACAGTTCCTGCGCTTGCTGACCGCACTGGAGGGTGCGGGCGGCATCCTGCATGATGCAGATCGGGAGCTGGCGCACGGGCGCCCACAATGCGAGTGCGGTGCGCACCGCAGCGAGGAGACCCCGGGTCTCGGCGCCGGCCGATTCGCCGGCCGCTTCCGCCATTTCCAGGTAGGTGATGGCCTGAGCAAATCGGTGCTCGTTCTGCACATCGCCGGTGGCGATGAGGACCCAGGCGGCGAGTGTCGCGAGGCGGGGGCGCCCGCGCAAGATCGGCTGCGGGAACTGATCCAGCCACCGCCGAAGCGCCGCAGGTGAAGCGTGGGTGAAGTGCTCCAGCAAGCCCGCGGCACGATCGAAAGCGCCGCCGGCGATCAGGTGATCGACCGCCTCTGCCAGTTGTCCCTCGGCCTGGTACCAGTCGGCAGCCCGGATGTGCAGTTCGGCTACCGCTTCATCCGGCAACTGGTGGCGCAGGAACTCGGCGAACAGCGAGTGATAACGGTAAGCCCGGCGCTCGCTGTCCAGCGGGAACACGAGGAGATTTGCCTGTTCCAGGGCTTTGAGGATGCGGTCGCCATCGGGTTGGCCGGTAACGGCGGCGCAGACAGGGCCTGTGAGCACGTCCAGGATCGCTGTCTGGAGCAGGAAGGTGCGGACCGGCTCCGGTTGCTGGTTGAGCACCTCACCCAGCAGATACGCAACCAGGTCCGGGTGATCAGCGCTGATGGCCGCGGATGGCTCGCCCTGGAGCGAGAGTGCCGCCAACTGTAGGGCTGCGGCCCAGCCCTCCGTGCGGGCGACGAGCTGGGCCTCTTCTTGGGCGGGCAGGTTGAGGCCCATGCTCTTGCTCAGGAAAGCTGAGCCCTCAGCAGACGTGAACCGGAGGTCAGTTGCCCCGATCTCCACAAACTCGCCGCGCACTTTCAACAAGGCAAGCGGCAACGGCGGGCGAGTTCGGCTCGCGATCGCCACATGGACGTTCGGGGGCAGGCGGTCCAGCAGCAATGCAACCGCCGCGTGGATCGCGTCCTCATGAATCACGTGGTAGTCGTCCATCACAATCAGCAGGGGCGAACCGGCAGCGGCAAGCGCATTGATGAGGGATCCCAGCAGTGTATCCAGGGTCTGCTCTTCTGCGAGCAGCATCACCTGGCCATCGACGGCCACGCCCGCGTGGCGAATGGCGGCCACCAGGTAGGCGCCCCACCGCACGGGATCATTGTCAGCCTCATCGAGACTGAGCCAGGCGACGGCTCTGTCCGCTGCGTTGGCGAATGCCAGGGCCAGGGTGCTCTTGCCGAACCCGGCGGGGGCGGTGATCAGGGCGAGCTTGCGGTCGAGTCCGGCCAGTAGCCGTTTCATGAGCCGCTGTCGTACGACCTGGTGGGGCTTCGAAGGGGGCGGCGTGTACTTGGTGACTACAAGCGGTGGGATCATAGCGGCGCCCGGGTCACAACGTTGACGGTCATGCCGGGATATGCCGTCCCGGCCTTGCCTTCGGCCACCCTGACGAGCGCTTTGACAACGATCTCCTCGGTGTCGCCCAGGCCGATACCGCCCAGGGCGAAGTCCGATGCGGGCGCCGACTCCTGCTTCACCGGAGGCGGCGGAGGGTCAGAGGGTTTTGGCTGATTGGCACAGCCTACCACCAGCAACAGGAGCAGCAGCAGACCTGGCTTCTTCAAACAAGACACCTCCTGACGCAGTCTTTCTGAACGCGATTATAGCATGACCCTCCCACCGGTCAATGCTGTCCTGTCAGGTAGCGGGCACCCCCGGACACCAGGTAGACGGACCGGCTGTCCAGACGCGGTCGAGGCTGCTGAGCTCATTTCGCCCAAGCAGCCTCG
>JAQBPS010000541.1 GCA_028287415.1 Bacillota bacterium
TGAAGCACATGTCCGTGTACCAGTCGCCCGCCGGGTAACGGGTGAAATCACCGCCCGGGGCGGCCACGGCCACAAAGCCCTTCCCGTAGTTCGAGTAGCTGGCGAGGCTCTTGTCCGGCCCCGTCGCGGAGACCGCAATCGCGCCCCGCAGGCCTGCCGGAACCACGACGCCCTTGCCCTCGAAGTGATACCCGTCCGCAGCGTACAGTTCGTTCAGAGATGCAACGATCGCTTTCGGATCCGCACCGTTGACACCTTCATTACCCGCCGCAGCCACCACGACCACATTCTTGTCCGAGACGTACTCAAAGGCCCGCTTCCAGGCTGCCAGGTCAGCGTGATCATCACCCAGGTCGTAGGTGATGCCCGTGGCCGGGTCGGTCCAGGTCACCTTGCCCACAACGTCATAGCCGCCCAGGCTCATGGAGATCACGTCAACCCGGTCGTTGGCGGCTTGAACCATGGCGCCGGTAATCCATGCCGTCTGCCCCGAGCCGTCCGCCGGGAAGACGCGATATGCGCGCACGCCCAGATTCGGCCCAACCCCGTAAATCCGGCCGTTGCCAGCGATCGCCCCCGCGACATGGCTGCCGTGGCCGTTGCGATCCCCGTAGTCGTTGGGATCACCGGTTTCAGTCGCATCGCCGTTCGCACCCGCCGGCACGAAGTTCCGGCCACCGACCACATTCGCCTTCAAGTCGTTGTGGTTCGCAAAAATACCGGTGTCGATGATGCCCACCGTAGTCTTATGCGAGCCCTTGCTCAGGCGCCAGCTGGCACCATTCTCTGTCACCTGTTTGATGTCCCACTGGTACTGGTTGTACAGGTCGCCGGGACCCGCCAGCGCCTTGGCAGCGGCGGTCTCCTGCAGCTTCTGCGTGCGTGCGACCTGAAGCTTCCAGCTCAGAGAGGGCGCTGCATAACGAACGCCCACGACCTTCTGCAAACTCGGCAGTGCGCTCGCCTTGGCGGTGACTTGCACCATACCGACTTCCGGGACGGTCGTGAGCACCCTGGCACCGGTCTTTTCAATCTGTTCGCGAGCGCCTGGCGGCAGGGATTTCCCCTGGAAGACAACGGTGAACGTGTAATCACGGTCACTGCGGGCTGAAGCGGACATCGGCGCAATCGCTGCAATCATGAGCAGCGCCAAACTCAGAATCCCAATGCGTCTCAGCAGCCTGGGCAAGCCACCGCCTCCATGAAAGTCAAAATGGGGGGAACGTGCACACTGCTAAGATTAAACATCATATGGTCCAAATCCTTCCACGTGAGGAGATTCATGCTAATTTTGTGGCAAATCAAAAAACGCCTCCCGCTGTGGGGGAGGCGTTTTGCGGTTGCGCTTCGATCAGGCGCCAGTACGGAGGTGGCAGGCCACCCAATGGTCCGGGCCGACCTCGATCATCGGCGGCTCCACGGTCTTGCACTTCTCGCCGACCTGCGCCGCGTAGCGGCAGCGGGTGTGGAAGCGGCAGCCCGAGGGTGGATTGACCGGCGAGGGCACGTCGCCCTCCAGCACGATCCGCTCACGCCGGATGGTCGGATCGGGGATCGGAATGGCGGACATGAGGGCCTCGGTGTAGGGGTGCAACGGGTTGGCATACAGCTCGGCGGACGGGGAGATCTCCACCATCTTGCCGAGGTACATCACGCCGACACGATCCGACACATGCTTCACGACCGACAGGCCGTGGGCGATGAAGAGGTAGGTCAGATTGAACTCCTTCTGGAGATCCTCCAGCAGGTTGACCACCTGGGACTGAATCGACACGTCAAGCGCGGAGACCGGCTCGTCGCAGACGATCAGCTTTGGGTTGAGTGCGAGGGCACGGGCAATGCCGATACGCTGACGCTGGCCGCCGGAGAACTCGTGGGGATAGCGGCGGGCGTGGAACGGAGCCAGACCGACCACATCCAGGAGCTTGTTGACGCGGTTCGTCTTCTCCTGGCCCCGGGCGACGCCGTGAATCTCCAGCGGCTCACCGACGATCTCACCGACGGTCATGCGGGGGTTCAGCGAAGCGTAGGGGTCCTGGAAGATGATCTGCATCTCGCGGCGGAGCTTGCGCATCTCCTCGCGCTGCAGCTTGAAGATGTCCTTGCCCTCGAAGAACACCTCGCCCTCGGTCGCCTCCTGAAGGCGGAGGAGCACCTTGCCGGTGGTGGTCTTGCCGCAGCCGGACTCGCCTACGAGGCCGAGGGTCTCGCCGCGGCGGACGTTAAAGTTCACGCCGTCAACGGCCTTCACGTGGCCGACGGTTTTGGAGATAAGGCCCCCACCGGAGATGGGGAACCACTTCTTCAGATTCTTGACCTCCAGCAGGATGTCTTGCTTTGTCACAGGCTGAATAGCGGACGTCATTTAGGCACTAACCCCCTTGGCAAGACGATCAGTCGCGAGGAAGCATGCCACCCAGCGTCCGGGAGCGATCTGCTCGAGCGGCGGCTGTGTCTCCCGGCACTTGTCGATGGCGTACGGGCAGCGCGGGTTGAAGCGGCAGCCCTCAGGCATGTGCAGCGGATTCGGCACGACGCCCTCGATCACATGGAGCTTACCGGCCTCGGCATCCATACGGGGGACGGACTTGAGCAAGCCCTCGGTGTACGGGTGGATCGGGTTCTTGAAGATGGAGACGACGTCGCCCTCCTCAACCACCTTGCCGGCATACATGACCACAACCCGCTCGGCCATTTCAGCCACGACGCCCAGGTCATGGGTGATCAGCATGATTGCCATGCCCAGTTCCTTCTTCAGCCGCTTCATCAGCTCGAGGATCTGAGCCTGAATGGTCACGTCCAGTGCGGTGGTGGGCTCGTCGGCCACCAGCAACTTCGGGTTGCAGGAGAGCGCCATGGCGATCATGACACGCTGCCGCATGCCCCCGGAAAGCTGGTGCGGATACTCCTTGACGCGGCGCTCGGGCAGCGGAATGCCGACCAGGCGCAGCATATCAATCGCCTTGTTGATAGCCTCCCGGTGATTGAGGCCCTGGTGCAGCTGAATCGCCTCGGCGATCTGGTCACCAATGGTATAGACAGGGTTGAGCGAGGTCATGGGCTCCTGAAAGATCATTGAAATGTCGTTGCCGCGGATCTTGCGCATTTCCGACTCCGACTTCTTCAGCAGGTCCTGGCCCTCGAAGAAAATCTCACTGCCTTCCATAATCTTGCCGGGCGGCATGGGGATCAGGCGCATCACGGACAAGCTCGTCTGGCTCTTTCCGCAGCCGGACTCACCCACAACACCGAGCGTCTCGCCGCGCTTGACATGGAGGTTCACCCCGTCAACGGCCGGCACGACGCCATCCTCGGTGTAGAAGTAGGTCCTGAGGTTGCGAATATCCAGCAGTTTCTCGCTCATTGGCTCACTCCTCGTTTCCTTCTGTTCTGCGTCTGGCCGGGGTCGATGGGGTTTGTATGACGCCCCAGGGAAACACGTACAGGGGAAGATGAGCCAAAGCGGGTCACTAATCAGACAAAAAAATTAACTATAGTTCTAGACCCTATAAATTCTTTGGGACGCTCTATTTCTCCTTCTGGTAGCGTATACGCTTTTTCAGGATGATTCGCGGCACGAACCACATGCCACTTTTATGCCAACCTGGGTTTCGGCATACTACCAGAAAAATCGGTGCACAACCCAATGGCCTATTCGACAAGGGTCGACAATGGCTAGTTGTATTCCGTCATCTTACCACGTTTGTCTGAATGCTCCAAGGGCCTAAATAGTTTTGTACCCGAATATTACCCACCAGTTGCATGGGCAGGCGAACCAGCTTTGGCACGGCATATTGCAATGTGACGTCGTTGCTGTTCCCGGGTGCCACAACACCGGACGGTGCAAGGAGCACACCGTTGTCGTCGCGCAGGGAGAGTTTCGGGAGTTCGCCCCGGAGCTTTTCCGATAGGCTGAGTTCCAACTGAAGCACACCGTCCACCAGCCCGTAGCGGCGCAGGGCGACCCCGAGGGGCGCTCCCGGAAGTGTGCCGGAAAACGCCTCCAGGCGGTCAGGGGGCGAGGGCAGGGGCAGCGTCCACCGTGTGAATGTCTGCTGGTTCACGCCCGCAAGCGTCATCCGGAAGCCGCTTTGTGAGGCGGGGAGGCGAAATAGCACCTGCACGTTGACGCCCCCGGCGTCGGGCGTTACCACGGGCGTGTACGAGTGCGGCTGCTCGCCGCTGAGACCCAGCACAACCCAGTTGTCAGCCGTCGGGGCGATTGCAGTACCATCAAAGCGGAACGTCGCCCACAACTGATCGCCGTTGGCGACCAGGGACTTCAGCAACAGGGTGACGCCCCCGCGGCTTTGCGAGGGTGCGGTGAAGCGCAGCTCGCGGGCGGCGCGGTCCGGCGCCGGCGCAGGGTTGGGCGCACCTGCGCGGAGCAGCGCCAGCCAGACGAGTGCCAGTAGCAGGAGCACGGTGAACAGGGCCAGCGCTCGCCGGAGTTGCGGGGGCACGGGCCGCTGCAGGTCTACCCAGGCGGGGCCGCCCGCCGCAAGCGTGGCGTCGCCGGCGGCAGCAACCGGGGCGCGATGGGAGCCGTGCCGGGCGCGCTGCGCCTCCGCCAGCAGGGCGCCGCAACGCTTGCACCCCGCCAGGTGCTGGACGACCCACGAGCGCTTGAACGGCGGCAGCACCCCGTCCGCATAATCCTTCAAGTATGTTGCAATCTGCTCACACTGCAATGCACCGACCCCCTTGGATTGCGCGCAAACAAAAACAGGACGCAGCCCCGGCCATGCACGGTGCTGCGTCCTGTCTGTGTCGTGTGCTAGAAGGGGCCGTATTGCTGGAGAAACTCTTCTTCTGAAAGGATGGGCACGCCCAGATCACGCGCCTTGTCCAGCTTGGATCCCGCCGCTTCGCCCGCCAGGACGAAGAAGGTCTTCTTGCTGACGCTGCCGGACGCCTTGCCGCCGAGGCTTGCGACCAGTTCCTCGATCTCCTTGCGGCCCCAGCGGGTCAAGGTGCCCGTGACCACGACGGTCTTGCCGGTCAGCGGGCCCTCGGCAGGGGCGGTGCGCTTTTCGCCCACCATGTTGACGCCCGCAGCCCGCAGCTTCTGGAGCAATTCGTGGGAGCGGGGGCTGCGGAAGAATTCGCTGACGCTTTCAGCGATTTTCGGGCCGAGGCCGGGGATCGCCTGAAGCTCGTCCGGGGTGGCGTTCTCGATCGCTTCCATGGAGCCAAGGTACTCCGCCAGCAGCCTGGCGGCGCGTTCACCCACATGCCTGATACCCAAAGCATACACCAGGCGGTATAGCGGATTTTGGCGAGTCGCGTCGATGGCAGCCAGGAGATTGTCGACCGATTTCGCACCCATCCGTTCAATTTCGACAAGCTCCGACCGGCGCTCATGGAGCTTGTAGAGGTCGGCCGCATCGCCGATCAGCTCCTCCTCGAGGAAGAGTTGGACGAGGGCTTCGCCCAGGCCATCAATATCCATGGCGTCCCGGGAAGCAAAGTGCAGCACCGCGCGGTACTGTTGGGCGGGGCAGAGCGTGTTCGGGCAGCGGGTGGCAGACTCGCCCTCAGCGCGCACCAGTTCAGCGCCGCACGCGGGACAGGTTTCAGGGAACGTCCACGGCTCGGTATCCGGTGAGCGCTTCTCCAGCACCACCCGCACGACCTCGGGAATGATCTCCCCTGCCTTGCGGACGATCACGGTATCGCCAATGCGGATATCCTTCTGCCGGATGTTGTCCTCGTTGTGGAGGGTGGCCCGCTTGACGGTGGTGCCGGCGATGCGGATGGGGCGCAGGTCGGCGGACGGAGTGACCGCGCCGGTCCGGCCCACCTCCAGGCTTATGCCCTCCACCACGGTCTCCTGCTCTTCCGCCGGGAATTTGTAGGCGATCGCCCAGCGGGGGAACTTGGCCGTAAAGCCCATGCGGCGCCGCTGCTCCGGATCATCGACCTTGATCACAAGCCCGTCGATTTCGTAGGGCAGCTCATAACGCCGCTCCCGCCACTCCTCGGTCCAGGCGATCACGGCGTCGATGGACTGCACGCGCACCCGGTTCGGGTTGACCTTGAAGTGGAAGCGTTCCAGCAAGTCCAGGCTCTCCCAGTGGCTCTCCACCGAAAAGCCGTCGGCCGTCACCAGCTGATAAAGGAAGGTGTCAAGCCGGCGCGCCCGGGTCTTCTTCGGGTCCTTCTGACGAAGGCCGCCGGCCGCTGCGTTCCGAGGATTCTGGAGCAGCGCCTTGCCCTGCTCGGCCAGCTTCTCATTCAGCGCTTCCAGCGTCCGCTTTTCCATGTAGCACTCGCCGCGCACGATCAGCGTGGGCGGCACCCGGCCATCGACCGGCTCCAGCCTGAGCGGGAGGGTGCGGACGGTCTTTAGGTTTTCGGTCACGTCCTCGCCGGTCTCGCCGTCGCCACGGGTGGCGCCCTGCACAAAGCGGCCGTTCTCGTACCGCAGGGAGATCGAAAGGCCGTCGATTTTCAGCTCGCAGACATAGGCCACCGGCTCGCCATCAACGAGGGAGCGGGCCCGCCGGTCAAATTCCCGCAGTTGCTCCGCAGTGAATGCATTGTCGAGCGACAGCATGGGCGGCTCATGCTGCACCTTGGCAAAGTCTGAGGCCGCCTGGCCGCCAACCCGCTGAGTCGGGGAGTCGGGCCGGCGGAATTCGGGGTATTCCTCCTCCAGGCGCTTCAGTTCCTGGATCAGCTTGTCGAACTCGGCGTCGGTGATCTCGGGCTGGTTCAGTACGTAGTAGGCATGCTCATGCCGGTGGAGTTCCGCCGACAAATCGATAATACGCTGTTCGGCCTCTTGCCGGATCACAAGGGGCACCCCCTAAGTCCAATTGGTGTTAGTGTGTCACGCGGCACATCACTGGCAATCATTCGCCGGGGCGCCGCATCCTCCTGCCCGTGCGCCTGTCATAGGCACACA
>JAQBPS010000553.1 GCA_028287415.1 Bacillota bacterium
TACGGCTCGGAGCACGAATGGAACGTGCCGTGGAAGGCGTTCAAGACGCAGGACGGCTACGTGGTCTTCACCACGTCCAGCGAAGGGACATGGCGGAAGCTTTGCCAGGCGATCGGCCATCCGGACCTCGCCGAAGACGACCGGTTCCGCACGGGTGAGCTGCGCGCCCGTAACCGCGACGAACTGTATGCCATCCTGGACCCGATCATCGCCGAGCGCATGACAGCCCAGTGGCTCCGCCTGGCCGACGCAGCGGGGGCCGCCGCGGCGCCGGTCAACACGATTGACCAGGTGTTCAAGGATCCGCAGGTACTGCACCGGCAGATGCTCCAGTATGTGGACCACCCCACATTGGGGCGGCTTGCGCAGATCGGGCACCCCCAGAAGTTCTCCGGGACGCCGGCCTCCATCCGGCTGGCGCCGCCGCTGCTCGGGCAGCACACCGACGAAACGTTGCAGCTGCTACTCGGTTTTTCGCCGTCACAGATCGCTGAACTCCGCGCCCAAAAGGTGATTTAATGGCAGCACAGGCAGTGGCTGCAAGCCCGGTGACAGACGTGCTGGTGATCGGGGCCGGCGGGGCCGGGCTGCGCGCCGCTCTGGCCGCCCGGGCAGCCGGGTGCGCCGTGACGGTGCTGCACACGCACTCCGGGGCCTCACCGTTCATTCTGGCCTTCAACGCACTCACGGCCGGCGCCGACTCCGGCGACTCGGCTGAGCGGTATGGCGCGGACATGGTCCGCGGCGGCGCCGGACTCAATGACCGCCGCCTGGTCAGCAGCCTCGTCCACGGCACGGGCGCGGTCGTCAGCGAACTGGCAGAGTGGGGCGTGCCCTTTGCTCGCACGGAGGCCGATTACACGCTGCGTCACCTGGGGGGCTCTAGCTGCCCGCGCTCGGTGTACGTGCGTGAAGGCACCGGCAAGGCAGCCCTGCGCGTAATGGCGGCCAGGGCCCGTGAACACGGGGTGGAGTTAGTCGCCGGCGTGCGGGTGCTGAGCCTGCTCAGGCATGGTGGCCGCGTGGTGGGCGCACTGGCGGTGCGCCTGCGGGACGGTGCACTCTTCACCGTGCAGGCCGGGGCGGTGGTACTGGCAGCAGGCGGAGCCGGTCGGATTTATGCCGGCAGCACCTACCCGACCGATGTGAATGGCAGTGGTTACGCCCTGGCGTACGCCGCCGGGGCCACGTTGGTGGATATGGAATTCGTGCAGTTCGAACCGACCGTAGTGGCCCCTCCCCTCGCCTGTCACGGTATGGAGATGCCCACCGCCATGCTCGGCGACGGCGCCATGCTCCTGAACAATCAGGGGGAGCAGTTCATGCTCCGGTACAACCCCGGTCACGGGGAGAAGGGCGTAGAGAAGGCGTTTCTCGCCTGCTGCATCCAGCGGGAAGTGGACGAAGGGCGGGGCTTCCCGGGCGGAACTGTGCTATTCGACGCCCGCGTCCTGCCGCCGCAAGTTCTGGAGGGGTACCCCAACCACGTGCGCCGTTTGCGGGCGGCGGCGCTGGACCCGGCCCGGGAAGCCGTGCCGGTGCGGCCCGCTGCCCACAGCCACATGGGTGGGGTGCACATTGAGCCGGGGGGAGGCACGGGCGTCCCCGGGCTGTTTGCCGCCGGTGAGGTCACCGGTGGCGTGCATGGTGCGAGCCGGCTGGCGGGCAACTCGGGCAGCGATGTGCTGGTGAATGGCGGGCTGGCCGGTCGCAGCGCCGCCGCCTTTGCCTCCGGAGGCCAGCCAGGTACTGTGCCCATTGCGGTGCTGGCCGCGGAGGCCTTCGCAGCGATGCCCACCGGGGAGATCCTGCTGGCGAAGCAGGTCAAGGAGCGGGTCAGCAACATCCTGGCGCACGGCGCGGGCTTGATACGGTCCGAGGCGCTACTGCAAGCCGGCCGGACGGAACTTGCTGAGGTGGGAGCTTTACTGGCGACGACGAGCGCCAGCACCCAGCTCAACGGTGGGGATGCCCGGACGGTGGACATCCCGGCGGTGGTGGAGCACCTGGAGGCGCAACAGCACTTGCTCGTGGCGGAAATGATTCTGGCTTCGGCACTGGCCCGCACGGAGAGCCGGGGCGCCCATCGCCGGACCGATTGCCCTGAACGTGACGACTTACATTGGACCTGCCACCTGGCCATCCGCCGAACCGAGGGCGGCGCCATGGCGATCAGCAGCCACCCTGTGACCTAGGTCAGGAGGATTTTTATGGACTTCGCACTCACGGCCGAGGAGGCCGCGTTTCGCAACCTCGCCCGCGACTTCGCCCGGGACGAGATTCTGCCGAACATCGCTCAGTGGGAGCGGTCCGGGGAGTTCCCGAAGGCGACCCTCCGCAAAATGGGGCAGTTGGGCTTCTTCGGCTCCGTGATCCCCGAGGATTTCGGCGGGACGGGCGCCGGATACGTGGCCCACGCATTGTTGGTGGAAGAGATCACCCGCGCCCATTTCTGCCTGTCAACCGCCTTCAACGTCCAGGGAGCCTCGGTGCCCAGGGCGATTTTGGACTGGGGCACCCCGGAGCAGAAGGCCAGACTTGTACCTGGCATGGTGAAAGGCGAGTTGATTGGGTGCCACGCCATCACGGAGCCGAACGCCGGCTCCGACGTGGCCGGCATTGAGACAACGGCGATTCGGGATGGCGACACGTATGTACTCAACGGCACGAAACTGTGGATCACCTATGCGCCGGTGGCCGACATCGCGCTGGTCTTTGCGAAGACTGACCCGACCGAACGGCATCGCGGGATCTCTGCGTTCCTTGTGGAACGGGACACGCCTGGCCTCACGATTCACAAAATGAACGCCACGACCGGCAGCAATTGTCTGCCGACCGGGGAGATGGTATTTGAGGACTGCCGGGTGCCGGCGGCCAACATGCTCGGAGTAGAGGGCCAGGGCTTCAAAATCTGCATGAAGATGCTTGATTCAAATCGTGTCACGATCCCGGCCCGAGCCGTCGGCAATGCGCAGGCATGTGTCGATGAGGCGGTGAAATATGCACAGCAACGCAAAGCGTTTGGTGTGCCCATCGGCACGTTCCAGATGATCAAACAGGACATCGCTGAAATGATCAGCGCCGTGGAAGCATCCCGCTGGCTGGTCTACCGACTGGCCTGGATGATGGACCAGGGCCTTCCCTGCCGGCGGGATGCGTCCATCGCCAAGCTGTTTGCGGCGGAGACGGGGCACCAGGTAGCGAGCAAGGCACAGTTCATCCACGGTGCTTATGGCTTCTCCCCGGAGTACCCGATCAGCCGCCATCTGGTGGAGTCGCAGTTCCTCCGGGTCGCGGAAGGCACGTCGAACATCCACCGCATCATTATTGCCGATGATGCACTGGGCTACAAAAAAGCGAACCGGGAGTGAACCGCCATGTTTGACATCGCGATCGTGGGCGGAGGCATCGTGGGGCTGGCTACCGCTGTGACACTGCTGAAACAGTGGCCGTCCCTGCGGGTGGTGGTGCTCGAGAAGGAAGCCAATGTGGCCGCTCATCAGACCGGGCATAACAGCGGCGTCATCCACTCCGGCATCTACTACAAACCCGGGTCCTTGAAAGCGAACCTCTGCGTGGACGGGGTCCGGCGCATGACCGCCTTTTGCGAAGAGCATGGCATCCGGTACGAGCGGTGCGGCAAGGTTATTGTCGCCACCGATAACCGGGAGCTCGCCGCCCTGGAGGAACTGTACAGGCGGGGAACGGCCAACGGGGTGCCCGGCCTGCGGAAGATCAGCCGGGAGGAATTGCAGGAGATCGAGCCGCATGCAGCGGGGATCGCCGCGCTCCATTCGCCCAATACCGGCATTGTGGATTACGCCGAGGTGTCACGAGCCATGGCGGCGGAGCTGGTGCAGCGGGGGGCCGCTGTGCAGACTGGCGCAGAGGTGCGCGGCATCCACCAGGATGGGAGTGGCCTCCGCATTGAAACGACAGCGGGGGAGATTGCCGCCCGATTCCTGATCAACTGCGCCGGCCTGTATTCCGATGAGATCGCGCGGAAGATGGGGATTGAACCGGATGTGCGGATCATCCCCTTCCGGGGCGAATACTACTTCCTCCGGAAAGAGCGCCAGGACCTGGTCCGGGGCCTCATCTATCCCGTTCCCGATCCGCAGATGCCCTTCCTGGGCGTACATTTCACCCGGACGGTCCACGGCCAGGTGGAGGCGGGTCCCAACGCCGTGCTGGCCTTCGCCAGGGAGGGGTACACGAAGGGGCGGATCCGTCCGGGTGAGCTGTGGGCGACGCTGTCATACCCGGGATTCCGGAAGCTCGCTCGCCGGTTTTGGCGGACCGGGCTCTACGAGTATTACCGCTCGTTCAGCAAGGCAGAGTTTGTGCGGGGACTTCAGCGCCTGGTACCCGAAATCAGCATGGCGGACGTGTCGCCCGGGGGGGCTGGGGTCCGGGCGCAGGCGGTCGCCCGGGATGGCAATCTGGTGGATGACTTCCGCATTGTGGAACTGCCGCGGGCCATTCATGTGCTCAGTGCGCCTTCACCGGCTGCGACCGCCTCGCTGGCGATCGGGAACTACGTCGGGACGTTGGCGATGGAGACGTTCCAGCGGAGCGAATCATGGATGCGGTCATCTTCACGTCAGGGCACGCCGTACTGAAATCAAGATGTGAAGGACTACCAGCTGATATAGCGCACAAGGAGCATTCGACAGGGGTGCTAAAGCGCTACGGTTGGTCCAGCACAGGGCGGATGGCCAGACCGACTCGATCACGGTCGGCGTTACGCCGAAGTGCCCGGCGGCTTGCATGCGGAATGCCCCCTGGAGCAACGCGGTACCGAATTGGCCTCAAATAAAGAAAAGACCGCCCGAGTACCAATCAGGCGGTTTGCGACGTCACGAACCAAGCCCCACACATACCATCTCTATCCGGGACAGCAGACGGCGAGCGTAGGGGCTCGCCGTCTGCGCGTGGTGGGTTAGCTCACGTTGAGCTTAATCAAGGCGATGATTGCCAACGGCCAGGGTAGCGCGTAGGCTTGCGCTACACAGTTTTATGCGGCCGTGATTGCAAAGTAAACTGTAGGGAACACTTCCCAATGTGAGACATGCACTTTGGGAGTGGACGCACGTGAGGCTGATCCGCATCAGGGAAGCAGCGCGCATGCTTGGGGTAAATGCCCAAACGCTGCGCCGGCGCTCGGAGGGACGTGACTACGTCGAGATCTATGGACACCGTATTCGTGTCTACCGCATGGACCTGCGACCCAATGCGGAGCGCCGCTTCGACGCCGATGAGATCGGGCGTGTGCTGGCCCGGGTGTTAAAGGCCCGATAAGCCAGAGAACACCGGAAACGGCTTGTACCGCACGCTTGCTTCGTGGGGCAGAATTCGGCCGCGCTTACGGATTTACCCCTGCAAATCCGCCCGGAACCGACCGGGTCCAAACGGAGTCAGATCCGCCGCGAGGCGCTTCCCTTGAATCAGGTCCGCCACGGCCGCACCGGAGTACGGGCCCAACAGCAAGCCCGACGCGCCGTGACCGGTGGCCAGGTACAGATTGGCCAGTGCCGGCGCCCGCCCCAGAATCGGCAGCGTGTCCGGGCTGGCCGGACGGAGGCCGATGCGAATCTCCTTCACCGTGGCGCCGGCGAGACCGGGAGCGATTCGCAGCGCCTCCGAGAGCACTTCGTGGACACCCCCCGCAGTCATGCGGTAGTCGTAGCCCGAGTCCGTCTCCCGGGTCGCGCCGGCCACCACCCGACTGTCCGGGAAGGTGAGCATGTAGTGCGAGTGAAAGCCGACGAGGATCGGCCAGCGCCCGGCTCCGGCGCCCGGCATCTCCATGTGCAGGATCTGGCCGCGCTGCGGCTCCACGGGAATGCGCACCCCGAGCTGATCACCCACGGCGTTCGACCAGGCGCCGCCGGCGACCAGCACAGCGTCTGCGGCCAGCATCTCGCCGTTGATGCGGACGCCGGTCACCCTGTCGCCCTCGCGCACAAGGGCAGCATCACCCTGTACCACCCGGGCACCGTGCCTGCGGGCAGCCCGGGTCATGGCGTCCCGGAGCAGCCGCCCGTCCACCCGGGCACCGCCGGAGATGTGAATGGCACCGGGAACGTCTGCCAGGGCAGGGAAGAGCTCACGAGCCTGCTTGCCGTCCAGGCGAGTCACCTCGCCGATGTTGCCCATGCCGGCGGTTCGCCGCTCCTCCACCATTCGCTGGATTTCAGGGAGCTGGGCCGCTTCCGCCGGACTGGTTGCCAGGAAGAGCGCCCCCACCGTCTCGTAACCGGTTGCCGCCTCTCCGTCC
>JAQBPS010000581.1 GCA_028287415.1 Bacillota bacterium
TTTTAGCGTGCGGGGCGTTTTGTGCGCAGGCGCAGAGCGCCCCCACTCTGCACACTCTCCCCCGCCTTTGAGGGATCGCGTCAGCCCCCGTGGCGTCATGGCCGCCACGGGGGCTTCTGAGCCGAAGGCTAAGCTTCGCCGATCGCACATAGAGATACGGGGGAGGTGGGCCGCTGATGACGCATGCGCCCCGGATCCTTGACCGCCTGAGGGCGGGGATCGCCATCGATATCGGTACCGCCTGGACCCGCATGCATTCCCCAAGCACCGGTGAGCTCGCGGAGCCGACCCTTCAGGCGGTCAACGACATCACCGGCGAGGTGCTCGCCTGGGGCCGGGCTGCCGTGGCGCAGCTGACACGCAGCGGCTCAGCCGTCACGCTGGAGCGGCCCGTCCAAGCCGGGGTTGTGGCTGACTTTGCCGCCTTGCACTTCATCCTCGGGGAGCTGCTGGGCCGGGCCGGGTACCGCCGCGGGCTGCTGCGGCCGCTCGTGGCTGTCAGCATGGCGCCGGTGATGACGACCGTCGAGCTGGCGGCCCTCCGGGATGCCTGCCGCCGGGCCGCCGGGGCAGACGTCCGGTTCGTGCTCGCCACGCGGGCCGCGGCCATCGGCAGCGATATGGCGATCGATGTGGGCACAGGCCGGATGGTGGTGCAGGCGGGGGCGGGCGCTACCTGCGCTACGCTCTTCAGCGGCGGGTACGAGGTGATCACCCGCTGCGCCCGGTTCGGGGCGGAGAGCATCGACAGCGCGGTCGAGGAGTACCTGCGCCGGGAGCATCAGATCTGGGTGGGGGCGGAGTCGATCCGCGTCGCCAAGGAGCGGTACGCCACAATCCGGGCGCCCGGACCCGAGGAGCCCTTCACCCTGCGGGGGATGGACCTGGCGACAAACCTCCCCCGGTCGGTGGCGGTGCCCCGGGCGGTCCTGCGGGAGGCCGCTCTGCCGGTGGTGCAGCGCCTGCTAGACCTGGTCGGGGAGACCTTGGCCGGCACCCCGCCGGAACTGGCCGGGGATTTGCTCGAGAACGGCATTGTGCTGACGGGCGGGCTGGCCCGGCTCGATGGGCTGGCAGAGGCGGTCGCGGCCTTCACCGGGTGCCCGGTGCGGGTGGCAGAGGCGCCCGAACTGGCGACGCTGCGGGGGCTCAGCCGACTGACAGGCGCTGTGGCAACCGGTTCGTTAGTCCCGGCACAGGCTGGTCAGCTCTGAACCAGGGCGACCGCGCCCGTCGTCCCGTCGATCGCCAGCACCTGCCCGCTCCGTACCGAAGCGAGGATGCCTTCAGCCCGCACGACGGTCGGCAGCTGGTACTCCCGGGCCACGATTGCCGCATGGGAGAGCATGCCGCCCGCAAACGTATCCAGCACGAGTCCGGCGGCCAGCCCGAAGAGTGCGGTCCAGCCGGGGTCGGTCTCGCGGCAGACAAGAATCTCGCCGGGCTGGACTTGATAGGCCTCCGCCAGGTTATAGACCACGCGGGCCGGACCGACGACCTTCCCGGCGGATACGCCCATGCCCTGCCACGCTGTGGCGATGGGCGGGGCGGGCTCATCATCCTCAGGAGTGGCGCCCACCCAGGGCGCGGGCCTCACCTGTCGGTTGGCAGCCCACTCAGCGCCCCGCGCCACGATGGCCTGGGGCAGGTGGGGCTGGACCTGTCCGGCGCCAAACGCGAGCAGCTCGGCGAGGGTCAGCAGCGCGACATCGCCCGGCGCCCGCAGGATGCCGGCGCCGGTGAGGCGGCGGCCGAACGCCACGCAGATCCGCCGCACGGCGCCGGTCGTCTGCTGCTCGATCCAGAAGGAGTGGTCCTCCTTCATGCGGGCGGTCGCCCGGGCGAGGGTGAGCAACTCTGCGAACGCCGGGCGCTCGGCGGGCTCAAGCCGCTCCGACACACGGCGGGCCAGGTCTGCTGCGGTGGCGGCCATCGCTGCCACCCGTGCGGCCGGGTCCGCCATGGAACCGTACTTTTCGATGAGATGGAGCACCGGGGCGGGCGCTTCTGCCCAGGTGGGGGCGCCGAGGTCGCAGTAGATGGCGGGGCGGGCGCCGTACCGCGTCAGGTAGTCGCTCAGCGTCAGTGCGTCGAACCCCCGGGCGAGCTGCCACAGCGCCCGGTCACTCGCCAGCGAGGCGTTCATCTGCCCCTGGAGCAGCTGCTGGGCCTCGGTTGCCGGGGCATCGGGGAACCGGTTGCGGTGCCACCGCTCAAACTCGTTCACGACCGCAAAGCTGATGGTGAAGTGGATCTCCCAGTGGCGGGCCAGGATCCGGAGCGCGTCGTCGAGCACGGCGGCGAGGTCGCCGTCGGGCAGGGCGCCCAGGTCCATCTGGTTCAGCCGGGCCAGGTTCGCCTGGATCTCCGGGAGCCACTCCTGCTCCCAGGTGACTGCGGAGCGCCGGGCTGCAGCATTGATGCCAGTATGACGCTGCACCGCAGCCATTTCTTACAGCGACAAGCGAAAAGCCGAGAAGGTTGTCCTTCTCGGCCAGGCTGTAGACAAAAGCACCTCTCAGGCCGTGCAGCTCATCCTTATCGGGGTACAACGCTGTCGCCCCGTAGTGCTGCGGACCCTCGAATCGAGCTGCGCTGCAAGAGCGTCCAGTTTTATTACCGCCTACCCCGCACTGAACTGAAAAATTTGGACGAATCGAAGCCAAATGACGCCTAATTGGTCCGCTGGAGGCAGATCTGGGCCTCCAAAGGACCAATTATGAAGATAAAATGGTAATTTATGGTGAAAACGTGGGTGATTCATCCAAATTTTTCAACTCAGCCATCCGACCTCAGTGTAAAAAATGAACGGTCCGAATCGGGC
>JAQBPS010000598.1 GCA_028287415.1 Bacillota bacterium
GACACCCCCGTGGACAAGACTTATCCCTGCCATATGGACTGCCGTGAGCGCCGCATCACCAATACGGAGAACCTCTGCACTCTGCAGGAGGTCGCCGGCAAGCGGTTCCAGATCTCGGGCCATCCCCTGAAAAACCGCGGCGGGTCGGGCTCTCCAGTCCGGGCCATCGCGATCGTGGAGGAGTAACCATGGCCGCTTGGACCAATGCGAACCGGAACCGGTACGCCGGTGAGTTCGGGCTGTTTATTGACGGCGAGTTCCGAGCGGCCCGCTCCGGAAAGCTGTTCGCTGTCGAAAATCCAGCGGACTGCTGCACGTTTGCGCAAGTCGCAGAGGGCGACGCGGCCGATATTGACGATGCCATGGAGGCGGCGACCCGGGCGGCCCGGACGGGCCCCTGGCCCCGGATGCACCCCCTTGAGCGGCAGGCGGTTCTGAACCGCTTCGCCGACTTGCTGGAAGTGAATATGGAGCGGCTGGTCTACCTGGAGGTGGGATCGACCGGCCGCCCCATTCGGGAGCTAAGCGCTCAGCTGGCTGAGGCGCCCCGCTGGTTCCGCTATTTCGCCGCTGCAATGGTCACCCACGAAGGCAGCGTCACCCCCTTTAAGGGAGACCACTTGAACTACATCTACCACGTGCCCCTGGGCGTAGTCGGCCACGTCACCCCGTGGAACCATCCGCTCTTCATCGCGACGAAGAAGCTGGCACCCGCCCTTGCGACCGGGAATTGCGTGGTGCAGAAGCCTTCGGAACTTGCGCCACTGACGGCGCTCGAGATGGCCCGGTTGGCGACGGAGGCGGGCCTGCCCGGCGGGGTCTACAACGTGGTCCCCGGGTTCGGCCCGACCGCCGGCGCCCGCCTGAGCGGCCATCCCGGCATCAGGAAGCTCGACCTGACGGGTGGCACGGAGACAGGGAAGCAGGCCGCAGCCACGGCGGGCCGGAACCTGAACCGGCTGACGATGGAGCTTGGCGGCAAGGCGCCCGTGCTGATCTTCCCGGATGTGGACGTGAAGGAGGCGGCCGCAGGCGCTGCATTCTCCTCCTTCGTGGCGGCCGGTCAGACATGCATCCAGGGCTCCCGCCACCTTGTTCACCGTTCCATTCACACGGAGTTCGTCCGGGAACTGACCGAAATCGCCGACCGGCTGCGGCTCGGCGATCCGTTCGACTGGTCGACCCAGATGGGGCCGGTCGCTTCCGCCCATCAGTTCGACCGGGTCATGGGCTACCTCGCGATCGGGCGAGCAGAAGGCGCTGTGGTTGCGGCCGGGGGGAGCGCCCGCGCTGATCTGCCGGGCTACTACATCGCACCGACAGTCTTCACCCACGTCCAGCCCAAGATGCGGATCGCGCAGGAGGAGATCTTCGGCCCGGTCACCTGCGTCATCCCGTTTGATACCGAAGAAGAGGCGATTGGCATCGCGAACGACGTGAAGTTTGGCCTTGCCGCCGGCATTTGGACCAATGATATCAAGCGGGCCCACCGGGTAGCACGGGCAATGGAAGCGGGGACGGTCTGGGTCAATGACCACCACCGCAACGATCCCGCATCGCCCTGGGGTGGCTTCAAGGAGAGCGGCGTCGGTCGGGAAAACGGCCTCCACTGCTTGCTTGACTACCTGGAAGCCAAGGCGGTCATCGTCAACCTCGGTGCCGCTCCTGCCTGGTTCACCAGCGACAAGCCCCAGCGGCTCAACTGAGAAGGGGGATCTCCCATGAGGCTTCAAGGCCGGATTGCGTTAGTCACAGGCGCCGCTCGGGGGCTAGGCCGGGCGATCGCGCTCAAGCTGGCCCACGAAGGGGCAATCGTCCTCGCCGGTGACCTGCAGGGGTGCCCGGAGACCCTTGAGCTGATCGGTAAGGACGGTGGCCAGGGCGTCACCATCCAGTTGGACGTGACCGATGCTGCGTCGGCCCGGGCCGCCGTTGCTGAAGCGGTCCGCAACTTCGGCCGTCTTGACATTCTCGTCAACAACGCCGGGATTAACCGGGACGCCATGCTCCACAAGCTGGAACCCCAGCAGTGGGACGCCGTGATCGCAGTCAACCTGACCGGCGTCTTCAACTGCCTGCAGCCTGCGGCGACCCAGATGCGGGTGCAGCAGTACGGACGCATCGTCAACATCTCCTCGGCCGCCTGGGAGGGGAACATCGGCCAGGCCAACTATGCGGCCGCCAAGGCCGGGGTGATCGGCCTGACGAAGACCACCGCCAGGGAGTTGGCCAAATTCGCCGTGACGTGCAACGCCATCGCTCCCGGGTTCATTGAGACCGACATGACCCGCGGTGTGCCGCCCAAAGTGTGGGACGTCATGATTGCCAAGATTCCGCTGGGCCGGGCGGGGCAGCCGTCCGACGTGGCCAATGCGGTGGCATTCCTCACTTCCGACGAAGCCAGCTACATCACCGGTGAACTGCTGGCCGTCGGCGGTGGTTTCCGGATCTGAGTGAGGGAGGTGTGCGTGATGGAACGTGTCGTGGTTGTTGGGATGGCCCGCACCCCGATCGGGGCGTTTGGCGGCTCCCTGAAGGACACCGCTGCGCCGGCGCTTGGAGCCCACGTGATCCGGGAAGCGCTGAGTCGGGCGGGAGTATCACCTGCAGCGGTTGAGGAAGTGCTGATCGGCTCGCTCGGGCAGGTCGCGGAGGAGGCGTTTCTGGCCCGCCAGTGCGCCATTGGCGCTGGGCTGCCGATCGAGACGACGGCGATGACCGTGAACCGCCTGTGTGGCTCCGGCCTCCAGGCGATCAACACCGGGGTGATGACCCTCCGGTCTGAGCAGGCCAGTGTGGTTGTCGCTGGCGGAACGGAAGCGATGAGCCGGTACCCGTTCATTAGCCGGGGCGCCCGCTGGGGGCTGCGCATGGGTGACGCCGTCCTGGAGGACAGCCTGCTCAAGGTGCTCTCGTGCCCCTTTAACACCTATCACATGGGTATTACTGCTGAGAATGTCGCCATGCGCTACGGGATCTCCCGGGAAGAGCAGGACCAGTTCGCACTCGTCAGCCAGCAGCGGGCGGCCGCTGCGATGGAAGCGGGCCGCTTCACGGAGCAGATCGCCCCGCTTGAGGTGCCCGCCGGCAAGGGGAAGGCCCGGCTCTTTGAGACGGATGAATACGCCCGCCCGGACACGACCATCGCGAAACTTGCTGCGCTCCGGCCCGCCTTCGCGAAGGACGGCACAGTCACGGCCGGCAACGCATCAGGGGTCAACGACGGCGCGGCTGCACTCGTACTGACGACCGCAGTGCGGGCGGACGCAGAAGGGTGGAAACCGCTCGCCGAGGTCGTCGATTTCGCTGTCGCCGGCGTCGACCCGGCCGTGATGGGGATTGGTCCGATCCCGGCCATTCAGAAGCTAGTCGCCCGGACGGGCGTCCCCCTGAGCGAAGTCGGGGTGTTCGAGCTGAACGAAGCCTTCGCGGCGCAGTCGCTGGCCGTCGTGCAGAGCCTCGCACTGGATCCCGCCAGGGTGAACCCCAATGGGGGCGCCATCGCATTGGGCCATCCGGTTGGGGCAACGGGCGCTATCATCAGTTGCAAATTGATCGCCGAGATGCGGCGGTGTGGCCTTGAGTACGGGATCGCCAGCCTCTGTATCGGAGGCGGGCAGGGGATCGCCACGCTGTTCCGACTCACAGCCTGAGGGGTGGTGGTATGAGTGATCACATGGGCTTGCTGGAGGGCTTGCTGACGCAGGAGAACCACTATGGCCGCTCCGTCCGGGTCTACAAGGAGCGCCCCACCCACTTTCACGAGGTCTTTGCCCGCTCTTGCCGCCTTTATCCAGACAAGACCGCCCTGGTCTACCGGGACAGGCGGTGGACGTACCGGGAACTCGACGAGCTCTCCTTCGCTTGCGCGTCGAACCTCAGGGCACGCCACCAGGTTCGAAAGGGCGACCGTGTAGCGCTGCTTATCGGGAACGAGGCTGAGTTTGTCATCGGGGCGCTGGCGGTGCATCGCATGGGCGCCGTGCTCGTGCCGCTCAATACGCGCCTGCTGGCCAGAGAGCTGGTCTACATGCTGAACAATTCCGGGACGGCGGTCCTGGTTACAACGCCGGAGCAGTGGCAGAAGCTTGCGCCGTTCATCGCGGAACTCGCTGCGCTGCGGGCGGTGTACATGGCGGTCGGACCGGCCGCTCCGGGCACATTGCCATTCGCGGATCTGCTGACGCCCCCGGTGGAGCCGCTTCCATTCGTATCGATCGCGGAGGGCGATCCGATCTATCTGACTTACACGTCGGGGACGACCGGGTTGCCGAAGGGGGCTTGCTGCACCCACTTTAACGTCATCCACAGCATGATCAACTTTCAGGTCGTCAAGCGCTTCCGGCCAGAGGAAATCACGTTGTTGGGCGTGCCCATCTTTCACATCACCGGGCTGGTCGCCCAGTTTGCCCAAATGATTTACGTGGGCGGTACCATCGTCTTGCAGCCTCAGCCCTTTCGGGCGGCTGTTGCACTCGAACTGATCGAGCGCGAGCGGGTCAGCCACTTTTTCGGGGTCCCGACGATTTTCATCATGCTGATGTCGAGTCCGGACTTCCAAACTCGCGACATTGCTTCCCTGCGCCTGGTCGCTTCGGGCGGCGCCCCCCTGCCGCCGGACGTGGTGGAGACCTGGACAACGAGGCAACCGGGAATCGCGTTCATCAACTTTTATGGTCTGACGGAGACGACCTCGCCGGCCACCTATTTGCCGGACGCCTACAAGCTGAAAAAGCCCGGTTCCGCGGGCTTGCCCCTGCCTGTAACCGAGCTGCGGGTGGTGGGTGACGACGACCGGGACCTGGGTGTGGGCGAGGTAGGCGAGCTCCTGATCAAGGGTCCCGAAGTCTTTCTCGGCTACTGGAACAATCCCGAGGCGAACGAGAAGGCGATCCGGGATGGGGGTTGGTTTTACACGGGCGACCTGGCGCGCATCGACCCGGATGGCTTCCTCTGGATCATGGACCGCAAGAAGGACATGGTCAACCGGGGGGGCGAGAAGATCTACTGCGCGGAAGTGGAGAACGTGATCTACGGTCACCCCGGCGTCTTGGAGGTGGCGGTCCTTGGAAAACCGGACAGTTTCTACGGGGAGACGGTGCTGGCGGTCGTGGTGCCGCGGCCGGGCGTCACGCTTACCGCAGCGGACATTACAGCCTGGACCCGTGAGCGGTTGGCCGATTACAAGGTCCCGGCGACCGTCGAATTCCGCACGGACCTGCCGCGCAACCCCGGCGGCAAGGTGATGAAGCAGGTGCTGCGCCAGGAGCTCCAGGCGGGCTGAAGCGGGGAGTCCATCATTTGCCGAACCCCAGGAGGTCATTGCATGGGTCAGACTGGGATCAACCTGGCGCCGGGCGCGCGGCTCCGCGTGACGGGAGTGGGAGTCAACATCATGAGCGTCACGCTGGACCTGGATGCAGGCGCCGCTGCTCCCCTGCACCAGCATCCCCACGAACAGGTCAGTTGTGTCACGAAGGGCAGGGTCCGGTTCATGCTGGAAGGCCGGTCGGTGGACCTGGCTGCTGGCGATACGATCTATGTCCCCGGTGGAGCCGAGCACGGCGTTGTGGCGGTCGAGCCGGCTACGCTCATCGATGTCTTTACGCCCCTCCGCCTGGACCTGCTCGAACGAGCTTGAATCGTAGCCCGACAGCAAGAGGAGGAGACACGATGCGCGAGTATCTCAAAGAGCCGAAGCCGAGCACAGCCGAAGACAAGCAGCAGGTGCAGCAGACGGTCCGCGAAGTCCTTGCAGCGATCCAGGAGAAGGGCGGAGCCGCCGTCCGCAGCTACTCCCGCCAGTTCGATAAGTGGGATCCGCAGTCGTTCCGGGTCTCCGAAGCGGAGATCCATGCCGCCCGGAAGGGCTGCAGCGCGGTCTTTCTGGACGACCTCCGATTTTGCCAGACCCAGGTGCGGGAGTTTGCCAAGCGGCAGATGGAGACGCTCAGCGGCTTTGAGGTGGAGACCCACCCCGGCGTGATCCTCGGCCAGAAGTTGATCCCGATCCAGAACAGCGGCTCCTACGTCCCTGGCGGCCGGTATCCGCTGGTCGCGTCCGCCCATATGAGCGTCATCACCCCCAAGGTCGCAGGGGTAGAGCGGGTGATCGCCTGCACCCCGCCTACGCCGGAGGGGCAGATGTACCCCAACACCCTGGCAGCGATTTCAGAGGCTGGCGCTGACGAGATTTACAGCCTGGGCGGCATCCAGGCGCTCGGCGCCATGGCATTCGGCACCGAGGAGATCAAGCATGTCGACTTCATCGCCGGCCCGGGCAACCGATTCGTCGCCGAGGCGAAGAAGCAGCTCTTCGGCGTCGTCGGCATCGATTTACTGGCGGGCCCGTCCGAAGTCCTGGTGATCGCCGACGATTCGGCCGACCCGCGCATCGTCGCCGCCGACCTGCTCGCCCAGGCGGAGCATGGTCTCGACTCCCCGGCCTGGCTGGTCACCACCTCGCGTGCCCTTGCCGAAGCGGTGATCGCCGACGTCGAGCGCCAGTTGGCCACCCTGGCAACCGCCGCGGTCGCCGGCGTCGCCTGGCGGGACTGCGGGGCCGTGATTCTCGTCGACTCCTATGAGGAAGCCGCCGCCATTTCGGATGAATACGCGCCGGAGCACCTGGAAGTGCAGGTGAGGGACCTCGATTTCTTCTTCCACCGCCTGCGCAACTACGGTTCACTGTTCCTCGGGGAGCACTCCACGGTTGCGTTCTCGGACAAGACGATTGGCACAAACCACATCCTGCCGACGGGTAAGGCTGCCCGCTACACCGGTGGCCTCTCGGTCCTCAAGTTCATGAAATCGGTCACGTACCAGCGGCTCACTGCTGAGGGCGCAAGTCTGATCGCTCCCATCTGCGCCCGCCAGTGCCGGATTGAGGGGATGATCGGTCACGCCGTCAGCTGCGAAGTCCGCGCGGAGAAGTACGGCAAGGCATGAGCAATGTCGCACAACTGATTCGGAACTACCCGACCCCCGCAAATGGGGTAGCACTCTTCTGGCTCGGCAATTCCGGCTTTGCGTTCAGGGCGGGGAACGGTCAGGTGATCTACATCGACCCGCTCCTTTCTGACGCTGTTTACGGAGTAAACCGCTGGCAGCGGCTCCAGCCGCCGCCGTTCCGCCCCGCTGAAGCGGACTGCGACCTGCTCCTGATCACCCACGGGCATGCCGATCACCTCGACCCCGATTCCGTGCCGGGGATCGCACAGGTTACCCGAGCCCCGATTGCCGCTCCGCCCTCATGTGTCGGGCGGATGGTGCAG
>JAQBPS010000603.1 GCA_028287415.1 Bacillota bacterium
TGCCGCGGGCCCTGTGGGATCTCGAGGTCCAGCGGGAACAAATGGCCCGCCTGGGTCTGGACGTTCGGGTGGTTTGCCCGCCGCCCTTTGCCTTCCGGTACGGACAGGAACCGCCAAGCTTTCACGCACGCCTGAACGATAGCCTGGCTGAAGGCGTTGCATCCCGAAATGGCGCCTTTATCGGGCTGGCCTCCGTGCCGCTGGCCGAACCGGAGCTGGCAGCCAGGGAGCTGGAGCGGGCCGTGTCCGACCTGGGTTTTCCCGGAGTCACCATTGGCTCGCTGGTGGCCGATTTCACGCTTGATGATCCGCGCCTGGAGCCGTTCTGGGCCACCGCCGAAGCAACCCGGGCAGTGATCTTGCTCCACCCCTCCGAGATCCCCGGCGCAGACCGTATGCGGTCGTACCACCTGCGTAACCTGGTGGGCAACCCGTCAGGGACCGCCCTGGCCGCGGCACAGCTCATCTTCGGCGGGGTTCTGGATCGACATCCGCAGCTAAAAATCATCCTTTCCCACGGGGGCGGCGCCTTGCCGTGGATCATCGGCCGGCTGGACCACGGATACGCCGTCCGCCCGGAATGTGGCGGGGCCTGCGCCAGGCGACCGTCGAGTTATCTCTCCAGCTTCTATTTTGATACGATCGTTTTCTCCGACGACGTGCGCAGCCGGCTTTGTGAGATCGTCGGCCCCGGCCGGCTCCTTTACGGCACCGATGCGCCTTTTGACATGAGCGATACCGCAGGCCTTGCCACGGCGGATCATGGTACAGCGATGTCGCTATTTAAACTGGAGGGGTGAACGATGAAAAAGTTCCTGGCGATGTTTGTAGTTGGGACGTTTCTACTCGCGGGGTGCAGCAGCGGTGGCGGGGGAAGCGGCGGAAGTGGCGACAAGGGTGGACAGCAGGTTGCTGCGGCACCCGCGACTTCCACCCTGGTGATCGGCAATTCGGCCGAACTTAACGGACTTGATCCCCACATTCGGCTGTCCACATTCAATGCCCGCGTCTCGAACCAGATCTTTCAGCCCTTGTTCCGGCTGAGCGCCGACGGCAAGATCGAGGGTGTCCTGGCCACGGCGTACAAGAATGTCGATCCCACCACCTGGGAGTTTACCTTGCGTGAGGGTGTGACGTTCCACGACGCGGCCCCCTGGAATGCGCAGGCGTTCGTCGACAACTTGAAACGGATGTTCGACAAAGCCCTGCCCAGCAACGTGAGCAGCGGCATCCCGACCGTCGTGCCAGACAAGACGGAGATCGTCAACGACCACACCGTGCGGGTTCATACATCTACGCCGGATGCCCTCCTGCCGCGGCGATTTTCTCACTACTGGCTCTCCTTCGTCTCCCCCAAGGTCATAGATGGCCACGATGCCGCTTATGTCGCCACACATCCCGTGGGGACCGGCCCATACACGTTTGTGGACTGGAAGAAGGATGACCACCTTACATTGAAGGCCTGGTCCGGGTATTGGGGTCCGAAGGCCACCATCGATACCCTCACCTTCAAGCCTCTTCCCGACCCGCAGAGTCGCGTATCTGCGCTCCTGGCCGGGCAGATCGACATGGCTGTGGACGTGCCTACGCCGGCCGTGGCGCAGATTGATGCCAACCCCGGCACCAAGATCATCACGGCGCCCACGGGCACCATGGAATACAACCTCTATGTCGACGCCAGAAAGGGCGGCGCCCTGGCCAACCCGAAGGTGCGGCTGGCGCTCAACTACGCGATTGACCGCGAGAGCATCGTCAAGCAGGTGATGGGCGGCATGGCCGTACCCACCCAATCGGTCGTGACTCCGCAGTCCTTTGGGTACAACAGCGATCTGCAGCCCTACGGGTATAACCCGGATAAGGCCAAGGCCCTCCTGAAGGAGGCCGGGTATGGGGATGGCTTTACCACCAACTTGTGGTACGTCCCCGGCGCGTCCCCCAACGAGCAGGAGGTCACCCAGACGATTCAGGGATACCTCGCCGCGGTAGGCGTCAAGGTGACCCTGAAGCCGAACGAGTTCACGACCAACCTGTCTCAGACCCTGGGCGGTAAGCTGGACGGCCTGTTCTACGCCGGCAAGACCAACCAGATCATGGACGCAGACGGCATCTTCACTGACTCCGCGCCGGGGTCGCCCTGGGGGCAGTACGCGCCTCTCGCCGGCGAGGCCCTGACACTGTGGAAGCAGGAGCAACAGACCTTTGATGATGCGCAGCGGGCCAAGCTCGCCCAGCAGATCCAAAAGCTGCTGTACGACGCGCCAAACTGGGTCTACCTGCACCAGATGAAGCAGGTCTACGCAGTCAGCAGCCGTGTGCAGGGCTGGCAGCCCCGTCAGGACATCCTCCTCGACTTCGCCGGAGTGACCGTCCAGAGTAAGTAAGTCAACTCCCCTTGGCGGGTGCGGTCCACAGCACCCGTCAAGGGTTTCGAAAGGGGGGTTCTGCGGTGGGGCGCTACGTCGCCAAACGTCTGCTGCACGCGCTCGTGGTGCTGTTGGCGGTGTCCGTGGCAGTGTTTCTGGTCGCCCGCCTGTCGGGCGATCCATCAGCGCTCTTCCTGGGGGACAACAGCACCCCGGCCGACCTGGTGCGAGTTCATCACATCCTGGGCCTGGATCGACCGCTTTACGTGCAGTTCTGGATCTTTCTTTCCGGGGCCCTCCGGGGCGACCTGGGCCAGTCCATATGGCAGGCGCAGCCTGCCCTTCAGCTGGTCCTGGACCGCCTTCCCGCCACCCTGCAACTCGCTTTGACGGCGTTCGTGCTTTCCATCGTCGTGGCCGTCCCAGCCGGCGTTTTTGCGGCCCTCCGGCGCGGAAAGGCGGGAGACTGGGGCGTCATCGCCGTGACGGCTCTGGGCCAGTCCATCCCGGTGTTTGTGTTGGGTGTGGTACTGGTGCTCCTGTTCGCCGTGCGATGGCACCTGCTGCCGCCGTCGGGCAGCGGCACCTGGAAGCATCTTGTCCTGCCAGCGGTGAGCCTGGCGCTGTTTTCTTCGGCCAAGATCGCCCGGCTCACGCGGACCAGCGTGCTGGATATCCTGGGCAAGGAGTATGTCCGCACCGCTCAGGGCAAGGGAGCCGGACAGCGGCGGGTCGTCTGGGTGCACGTGCTGCGCAATGCCGCCCTCCCCATTGTCACCATCGCCGGGCTTGAGCTGGGGGCTCTGCTTTCCGGGGTGGTGGTGACCGAAACGATTTTTGGCTGGCCGGGCATCGGCAGGTTGGCCATCGAGGCCATCGCCCACCGCGACTACCCGGTCATTCAGGCCGAAGCCCTTTTCGTTGCCTCGATGTTCGTGTTTATCAATATTCTTATTGATATGACCTACGTCGTACTGAATCCACGCATTCGGCTGGGGGGAGAGGGAGAGGCATGACATGACGCAGGTTGCAGCACAGCCGGCGATGTCGAAACGGCGAAAATCCTTGTGGCACAAGCTTCTTCGCAATCCAGTCGCAGTGTTGCCCGCCCTGTTGCTTGGCGTCGCTGTGATTCTCGCGTTGGCAGCACCGCTGCTGGTCCCGCATAACCCTGACCTGCCTGACTTGGCGCATCGCCTGCTCCCGCCCGGGTCGCCGGGGTACGGGCTCGGCACCGACTCGCTCGGGCGTGACATCCTGAGTCGCGTTCTATACGGAGCCCGGGTCTCTCTGGCCGTGGGTGGGGCGGCGGTCATCGGCGCCGGCGTCATCGGCGTGCTCGCCGGGCTTGTGTCCGGTTACTTCGGCGGCGTCGTCGATGACGTCATCATGCGCATCGCCGACGTTCAGCTGTCCGTTCCCTTCTTGCTGCTGGCCCTGGTGGTCATCGCCGCTGTCGGGCCCAGCCTGCCCAATCTTGTCTTCATCCTGATCCTGCGCAACTGGGTGACGTACGCCCGCATTGTGCGGTCCCAGGTGTTGGAGCTGCGGACGCTCACTTACGTGGAGGCCGCCCGGGCCATCGGCGAAACCGACGGGCGCATCCTGGTCAAGCACATCCTGCCGCAGGTGTGGGGCAGCGTGATTGCCATCACTTCGTTCACGATGGCCGAAGCCATGATCGCTGAGGCCTCGCTCTCCTTTCTGGGCGCCGGCGTCCAACCACCGACCGCGACCTGGGGCAGCATGCTCAAGGAAAACCTGCTCTATCTGGCGACCGGTTGGTGGACCGTCGTGTTCCCGGCCATCGCCCTGACGGTGGTCATTCTCAGCCTCAACATCCTGGGTGACTGGCTCAGAGACGCCCTGGACCCCACCCTGCAGCGATAATTTCGGCGTGAGGACGGAGGCTGTAAGGCCATGCCAATGAGCGCAGATGAATTGTGCGGTTTGACCATCCAAGCCGTGGGGAGTGCGTATCGCGGTCGGTCCCTGTCGCCGGTTGAGGTCACCAGAGCCGTGCTGGCACGTATCGAACGCTTGAACCCCAGGCTTAACGCGTACATCACCGTGACTGCGGAGACCGCTCTGGCTCAGGCGCAAAAGGCGGAGCATGACTTTATGCAAGGGGTCGACCAGGGAGCGCTCCAGGGTGTTCCGCTCAGCCTCAAGGATCTCTACTGGACGGCTGGGGTCCGCACCACGGCCGCCTCTCGCATCCTGAGAGACTTCATCCCCACTGAGGATGCCGAGGTCGTGCAGCGGCTACGAAAGGCGGGGGCGGTGCTGCTCGGCAAGACGAATATGAAGGAATTCGCCTACGGCCAGGTGCACCCGGACTATGGACCCGCCCTCAACCCCTGGAATGAGGCCCACACATCGGGAGGGTCAAGCAGCGGCTCAGGCAGCGCCCTGGCCGCTGGGCTGGGCTACGGCTCGATGGGCAGCGACACCGGCGGGAGCCTGCGGAACCCGGCGTCGTACTGCGGCATCGTGGCATTGAAACCCACCTACGGGTTGGTCAGCTGTCACGGGATGATTCCGCTGTCCTGGTCGCTGGACCACGCCGGCCCCATGACGCGCACCGTTTGTGACAACGCACTGCTGCTCGCAGCGGTGGCCGGACATGACCCCAAGGACCCGGCATCGGCCGTCTCTGCGCCGTCCGACTACGTCTCCGGCATCGACAAGGGGGTTCGCGGCATCCGCATCGGTACGCTCACCAGCTACACGGACGGATTGGCCGCGCCAGCGGTCCAGGCCGCCGTGGTGCGAGCCGCTGCCGTACTGCGTGAGGCCGGGGCTTCTGTGACTGAGGTGAGCCTGCCGGAACTCGCGACTGTGAACGCCACGTTCACGGCCATCATCCGGCCCGAAGCGAGTGCCGCCCATGCGCAGTGGCTGCACAGCCGGGGGCCGGACTACCACCCCGTCATCCGTGACCACCTGGAGGCGGGCGCCCGACTCCCGGCCGTTGACTACATTCAGGCGCAACGTCACCGGCAGTCGCTCCGTGAGGCGGTGGAGCGGGTTTTGCGGGCGGTGGATGTCCTGCTCCTGCCAACTACGGCCACCACCGCACCGCCGGAGACCGGGGTCACGGACCTGTCCGTCACAACTCGCCTCACGGCGATGTTCAACTTGACAGGGTGCCCGGCCCTGTCGCTGCCGTGCGGGCTCGACCCCGCCGGCTTGCCGATCGGCTTGCAGATTGTAGGCAGACCGTTCGCGGAGTCCATGGTTTACCGAGTCGCAGCCGCCTTTGAGTCCGTCGCCGGTTTCGAGCCCTTAAAGCCCTGACTCAAACGACGACCGATAACCGGAGGTATGAAGAATGTCGCTTCCGCACGAAGTCGAAGCCGAAATTTCCCTGGAGAAGAGCGCAATTCTCTTTATCGACATGCAGCGTCGGCATCTGGATGTGGGCGGCGTCGGTTATCACACG
>JAQBPS010000607.1 GCA_028287415.1 Bacillota bacterium
CCGGGTCCATGTCCGGCCGGGCCGTCGCGGCGGCTGACGCCCTGCTGGCCCGCGGGATTGACGTGGCCGTCCTGCACATGCCCACGATCAAGCCTCTGGACGAGCAAGCGGTGATCGCGGCAGCAAGCCGGTGCCGACTGGTCGTGGCGGCGGAGGAACACAACCGGCTCGGCGGGTTGGGCTCTGCCGTGGCTGAGTGTCTCGCGGAACATCTGCCGACGCGGATCTGCCGGATTGGCATCGCTGATCGCATCGGCGAGTCAGGCGCTGACGATCAGCTCCTCGCCGCATTCGGACTCGATGCACAAGGGATCGAGCGTCAGGTCCTCGCAGCCATTGACCGGTTTCAGTAACTTCAAGGAGGAGATCGCATGCGGATTCTTTGCGTTTGCGGAATGGGTCTCGGCAGCAGCCTGCTGTTGAAAATGCAGGTGGAGAGCGCCCTGCGGGAACTGAACACCAGGGTTGATTCCGTGGATATCGCTGATATCGCTACGGCCAAGGGCACGCCGGCAGAGCTAGTGATCACCTCGCCCCAGTTTGCCGACATGCTGAGCGGTATGGACACGCCGGTCGTAACGATTAACAACTACATGGACAAGAACGAGATCCGCCAGAAGGTGGCGGCTGCGCTTGGCCTGGACGCATAAGGAGGTGGATGCGTTCCTGATCGCTGCGGTATAGCTTGCAAGGCCAGTTCCGAAGGGTACGCTCACACGGGGAGGGCTGGACCATGAACTTCTTGATCAGTTTTGTGAAGGACGTCCTTGCAGTCCCGGCAATACTGGTGGGTCTCTCGACGCTGGTTGGCCTCGTCGCTGCACGGAAATCGGTGTCTGAAGTGATCTCGGGCACCGTCAAGGCGATCCTCGGCTTTGTGATCCTGGGCGGCGGCGCGGGCATTCTCACCGGTGCTCTCAACAACATGAGTCCCCTGATCGAAGCGGGCTTCGGTGTGCATGGTGTGATCCCCAGCAACGAAGCGATTGTGGCGATCGCACAGAAAACGCTCGGTACGCAGACCGCCCTCATCATGGTCTTCGGCTTCATCGCCAACCTGATCTTCGCCCGGATTACGCCCTTCAAGTATATCTTCCTGACGGGGCATCACACTTTCTTCATGGCGGCCATGCTCTCCGCTGTGCTCAGCACCGCCGGACTGGGCGGTGCGCTCCTGGTCGCCGTTGGTTCGCTTATGCTCGGGGCTCTGATGGTCCTGATGCCCGCGCTGGCCAGCCCCTACATGGATCAGATCACAAAGAGCAGCGACATCGCACTGGGCCATTTCGGCACCTTCGGCTACTGGCTGTCCGGCACGATCGGCAGGCTGGTCGGCAACAAGGAAGATTCGCTGGAAAACTACCAGTTCCCGAAGGGGCTCTCCTTCTTCCGTGACTCCCTGGTCTCCACCTCCACCGTGATGTTCATCATCTTCATCGTCGCAGCAATCGCAGCCGGCAATGCGTTTACCCTGAAGCAGTCCGGTGGCCAGAACATGCTCGTGTACTCCCTGCTTCAGGCGCTCACCTTTGCGGCCGGCGTCGCCGTGGTCATGTACGGCGTCCGCCTGATCCTCGGCGAGGTCGTGCCCGCCTTCAAGGGGATCTCCGATAAGCTTGTGCCAAACGCCAAGCCCGCCCTGGATTGCCCGATCGTCTTCCCCTACGCCCCTACCTCGGTCCTGGTCGGTTTTATCGTCAGCTTCCTGGGCGGAGTCGTCAGCATGCTGATCATGGGTCTGGTTGGCCTGCCGGTGATCGTGCCCGGCCTGATCCCCCACTTCTTCGTCGGCGGAACGGCCGGTGTGTTCGGCAATGCCACCGGGGGCAAGCGGGGCGCCATCGCGGGCTCCTTCGCGAACGGCGTGCTGATCAGCTTCGGCGCAGCGTTTCTGCTCCCGACGCTGGGTGCGCTGGGCTTCCAGAACACCACGTTCGGTGATGCTGACTTCCAGGTGATCGGCATTTTCGTGGGCGGAGTCGGCAATGCGCTCAAGGGTTCTGCCGGACTCCTCGCAGGCGTGCTGCTGGTCGTGCTGGCGGGGGTCCTGTTTATCGGATCCCGCACCAACAGGGGCCGCAAATATGTGCAGCCCACCGGCAAGAAGATCGCATAGGCCAACCCCCGGGACTGCTCCCGCTAACCAAGGGATGGCGTGGGGTAAGGGAATTTTATATGGCCACGGATTTCACAGATTACACAGATTTCAGATACAAACACAGATCACCAGGTGAACATGTTTTTATATATCTTTGTTCGAGGTCGGGACTGGGGTGTTAAAAATATATATGTAAACACCCCACTCCCGACCTCAAGATGCACACCAAAACGAAAATCCGTGCAGATCCGTGTTCATCCGTCGTCATCCGTGATAAAAAATGTCGAAAGGCACCCTCACCCGGTTCCCGGCAGCCGCAGCGGCGATGCTCTAGTTGGTGTGGGTGTGCAATGGTTCGGCGGCGCCTGTCTCAGATCCCACTCCTCCTCCGGGTTGCTCATGACGCTCGTTCCACGGGGTTACCGCAAACAAAGAATCGGGTTGCTTATTGGCACACAATCCGGGGGATGAGCCAGGGTGCGGTGGCTAATCTCCTCGGGGTCCAACGCCAAACGATCAGCAATTGGGAGCGGGACATAACTCTCCCGACGTCTCGCCGGGTGGATGCGCTGTACTGTGAAAGACCTATACCCTCGGGAGGCGTTTTGACCCGGCTACGGCCGGGTTTTTTCATGACTTCTCACCTGAGCCGCCAGCCAATCCTCTCGCTTGGAGAATATTCTTCGAGCGAGAGGATTCTGCTATTCACTCAAGAAAGAGTCTAATGATATATCATTAGCACTTTTGTGAAACGGGGCATTGATCATGCAGAAGGTTGACGCCAACCGGCCGGTCCCCCTCTACTTCCAGCTGCGGGAATTGGTGCGGCAGGAAATCCTGAGCGGCGTCCGCAAGCCGGGAGACCAGCTGCCCACGGAGAAGGATCTCGAGCAGCTGTTCGGCGTCAGCCGGGTCACCGTCCGCCAGGCCCTGCGCGACCTGATGGTCGAGGGCCTGCTCGTCCGCCAGCGGGGCAGGGGCACATTCGTCGCCACCCCCAAACTCGAAAAGGCCCTCAAATCAGCCACAGGCTTCACTACTGACATGGTGCAGCGAAGGGCTCTGGGCCGTCCGTGCCGTCGCCGCCGGCGCGGCGATAGCCTTGACCGCCACCGGTTGCGGTG
>JAQBPS010000685.1 GCA_028287415.1 Bacillota bacterium
ATATTCCCGTGATCAACGGGTTGACGGATCTGGAGCACCCCTGTCAGGTGATGGCGGACCTGCTCACGATCGAGGAGAAGAAGGGCCGGCTGGGTGGGCTGAAGCTCGCCTACGTCGGGGACGGCAACAACATGGCCCATAGCCTCATGGATGGTGGCGCCAAATTCGGCATGCACGTTGCCGTGGCCTGCCCGGCTGGCTTTGAGCCCAACCCCGGCGTGCTGGAGCGGGCACAGCGGGTGGCGGTGATGAACGGGGGCTCGGTCGCGGTCCTGCACGACCCGGTTACAGCCGTGCAGGGCGCCGATGTGGTCTACACGGACGTGTGGGCGAGCATGGGGCAGGAGGCGGAGGCGGCCCAGCGGCGGCAGTGCTTCGGCGATTTCCAGGTGAATGGCCCGCTGATGAGACTGGCCAGGCAGGACGCGATCTTCCTCCACTGCCTGCCGGCCCACCGGGGCGAAGAGGTGACCGCCGACGTGATCGACGGGCCGCAGTCCGTGGTCTTCGATCAAGCGGAAAACCGGCTGCATGTCCAGAAGGCGATCATGGCTGTGACCATGGCAGGCTGATCATGCGCCGACGATGAGACTGCCCTGACCGGTACCACCCGGTCAGGGCAGTTTCATTGTCGGACCCGTGATTTTCGTGCAACTAGATCTCCAGCCATGGGGTCTAAGCATTGGCGCTGGTGCGACAGACGTTTTGATAGTGCCACGAAATACACGTGATTTCGGCGATTAATCTAACAGGTAAAATCGTGAAGCGCACCGAATACGCATTGGGACGGTTGATGGACTCGCAACGGCTAAGCTGGCGCAATCTTTGTCAAACTCTTGGCGCTAAAATTAACTAGCACTCTGTGGTAAATTTAATGGAGGTAATGATTGGTGGCAACCTGCGCGGTTTTTGTTGATTATGAAAACGTGTTTAAGTCACTACGTGGGCAGAATATCAACATCACGCATAAACAACTCGCAGAAATCTTCAAAGCAGAAGCCAACAAATTTGGTGAAGTGGTCTACGCGCGTGCCTACGCCCCCTGGGACATTTACCCGGAGGCTATGTCCGTGTTCGACCGCCACGATATTAAGCCCGACTACGTCGAAGGTGGCCGGAAAGACAACGCAGACCTGGTTATGAGCCTCGAAATCCAGGAATTCCTGCGCATTCCGGGCCGCGACGCCGACACCTTTATCCTCGTCACCGGCGACGGGGACTTTGTCCATGTCATTCGGATTCTGCAACAGGAACAGAAGCGAGTGGTCGTCTGGGGTGTGGAGGGCTCGATCAGCTCCCGCCTGGCCGCGCGCGTGGCGGAACTGGTAAACATCCAGACCCTGCTGGCAGCGCACGGCATTGAGTCGGGGAATGCGAGCCATGCGGACCTGCACGGCTTCCACGTTCCGACCCGCCCCGACGGCCCTCCGTCGAAGGACAACGCCGTACGCGGCCTGATCCTGCGGTCAGAAAGCGTCATGCTGGGGCGCGGCTGGGTGCAGGTCCCGTTCCTCACGCTCATGCACGAAATGTCGACGTCGAACCTGTTCGGCAACGACAGTGAGCAGCGTCGTCTGCTGATTGTCCGCTGCCTGGAAGACGGCGTCCTCGAGACCAAGAAGCAGCCCAACCCCAAGCGCCCCGGCACCGACACCACGTTCGTCCTCCTCAAGAAAGAGAATCCGACCGTTACTCATACGCTCAAGTGCGTGTCGAATGTCGTGCTCCATATGCGGGAGATCCTGAACTCCATGCCCGGGGCGAACTGGGTGGCGTACGGCCTGCTGGACAAAGCGATCGCCAGCGACCCGCAAATGCCACAGGGGCCGGCCGGCGAGGCCGAACGCCGCGCGTGGATCGATCTCTGCATCGCAGAGGGGCTGCTGCGGCTCGAGCGCAAGGAGAACCCGAAGAATCCGGAGTTCCCCACATCGGCGCTGTACCTCTCCGAGGAGCACGCACTGGTCCAGCAGACGGTGCCGGGCGAGAACTATACGCCCATGCTGCGCAGGCTGATCATCCACGTTGACCACTATCTGACCCGCACCGGCTACCTCTGGATGTCCATGGGCCTGCTGCGTCAACAGCTCGGCATCTATGGGCAGCGGGACATGGAGCGGGCGATTCGCATCGCGAATGAGTCGGGCATCATCATCATCCGCCAACAGCCGAATCAGTTTGGCAGCCGGCCGACAACGGGCGCCTACTTGCAGTTCGACAATGCGATGGTGCTGGAGACCGTGAATTTGCGTAACACGGTGCTGGACGTGTTGCTGTCAGTTTATACCGGGCGGGACGTTGTCGCCCGTGAGCCGCTGGAGGATGCCCTCGCCAGTGTGGTGGGTGGGTCTGACCCCGACCAGAGCGAATGGCTCCAGCTCCTCGTCAACCACCAGGTGCTTGCCCACAGCAGCACGGCTGACGGCGAGAACGGCTACTCGCTCAACCGGCAGCATCCCGTTGTGGCCCGCCGCAACACCCTGGTTTCCTAAGCTTAACGCTTACACGAACGCCACCCTCGCCAGGGTGGCGTTTTTTGTGCCTGAGGGCTTGTTACGCGAATAACTTTTGGCGGTGTTGCTCAAACAGAAGGACTATTCTTTGTGCGCTGCGAATAGAATAGAACGCTGAATGGTGATTCATTCAGTGTCCCTAGCAGCGGCGTTCGGGTCCGGGGAGGTGAGCGAGCGTGGCGCTAAAGAGCGGCGACAAGTACGCAGCTATCCTGGAGGCCGCCCAGACAGTGATCGCCCGGCAGGGGTATCACAGCGCACAGATCTCCAAGATTGCGGCGGAGGCAGGTGTGGCGGCGGGTACCGTCTACCTGTACTTCAAAAACAAGCCGGATCTGCTGGTGTCGCTGTTCCGGGAGCGGCTTGGCATGCTGATCGAGGGCGCCCGCACGAGCCTTACGGACGCCCGGGACGCCAGGGAGAAGCTACGTCATTTCATTTCGCAGCACCTGCGGTCGCTGGCGGCCCGGCGGGAACTGGCGGTAGTGACTCAGATTGAAATGCGCCAGGCGGACAGCAGTGTGCAGCACGAGATCAGCCAGATCATGAAGGGCTACTTCCGGGTGATCGACGAGATCATCGAGGAGGGGCAGGCGTCGGGACTATTTCGGCGCTCGGTCGAGCCATTGCAGATCCGGAACCTGGTGTTTGGCACGATTGACCAGACGGTCACCGCCTGGGTGCTGTCAGGCTTCAAGTTCGATCTCGAGGCGCTGGCGGAGCCCACATTTGCGCTGATCACAGGCGGTCTGTGCATAACTTCAGAAGGGGGAACGCAGAAGCATGGAGATTCTGGTGCTGCTTAAGCAAACCTTTGACACGGAAGCGAAAGTGACTGTGAAGGATGGCCGGATTCTGGATGATGACGCCACCCTGGTGATCAATCCCTACGACGAGTATGCGGTGGAGGAGGGCCTGAAGCTCCGGGAGGCCGGCGGGGGCACCGTGACGGTCGTCTCTGTGGGCGGCGACCGGGTGGAGGAGGCCCTCCGCCGTGCGCTCGCCATGGGTGCCGACGAGGCAGCATTGATCGAGGCGCCCGCCGGTGCCGACGAGTTCACCACCGCCAGCCTGCTCGCAGCTTGGGCCAGGGGCAAGCAGTTCGATATCGTCCTGGCAGGCAATGTATCCGTGGATACGGGCGCAGGTCAGACCGCCCTGCGCTTTGCGGAAGCGATGAACCTCCCGCATGCCGCTGCCGCTCTCAAGCTGGAGGTGGCGGGCAACAAGGCGACGGTCCACCGGGACGCCGAGGGCGACACCGAGGTCGTGGAGGTGCCGCTGCCCGCTTTGATCACAGCCCAGCAGGGGCTGAACGAGCCCCGCTACCCTTCGGTGCCCGGCATCATGAAGGCGAAGCGGAAGAGCATCGCCCGGGTCGGCGCTGCCGAACTGGGCGTCGATGCCCCTGCCCGCACGGAGGTCACCTCGGTCTTTCAGGCCCAGCAGAACCGGCGCAACACCATCATCAAGGGCTCTCCTGCTGAGCAGGCGAAGCAGCTGACAGAACTGCTGCGCGGCGAGGCGAAGGTCATCTAAAAAGGGAGGGCACAAGCGCTATGGCACGCAACGTACTGGTATTGGCCGAGATCCGGAACGGGGCTCTGCGCCCGGTCTCCTTTGAATGTATCGCTGCCGGGCGGACGGTTGCTGAGGGTGGCACGGTCACGGCGGCTCTGATCGGCGAGGGCGCCGGTTTCGCCGATGATCTGATCCACCGGGGCGCCGACAAGGTGGTCACGGTGACGGGCGACGGGCTGGAGAGCTACACCCCGGACGGCTGGGTGGGGGCGCTTCAGAGTGTCTGCCTCGAACTGAAGCCGGACGTGGTCTTCCTGGGCCACACGGGCATCGGGCGGGACCTGGCGCCCCGCTTTGCCATGCGCAACACCGCCGGCATGGTTTCCGACGTGACGGACCTGAAACTCGAGGGCGACCAGATTCTCTTCACCCGCCCCGTCTACGCCGGTAAGGCCTTCGTCACGCAGATCGTCAAGCAGGGCCTGATTGTCGCGACGATCCGGCCGAACAACCTCGCGGCCCTCCCGGTCGACAGCGTCCGTTCCGGCAATGTGAGCGAAATGGCGGCGCCGGCGCTGGATTTGCGCACGGTCATCAAGGAGATCGTCCGCAACACGGCAGGCGGGGTAGACCTCACCTCCGCAAAGATCGTTGTGTCGGGCGGCCGCGGCGTCAAGAGCGCGGAGGGCTTCAAGCCACTCCGGGAGCTGGCTGTGGTCCTGGGCGCCGCAGTGGGCGCCTCCCGGGCGGCCGCAGACGCGGGCTACTGCGACTACGCGATGCAGGTCGGCCAGACCGGCAAGACAGTCACCCCCGACCTGTACATCGCCTGCGGCATCTCAGGTGCCATCCAGCACCTGGCCGGCATGAGCGCCTCCAAGGTGATCGTGGCAATCAATAAGGATCCCGAAGCGCCTATCTTTAAGGTCGCTGACTACGGCATCGTCGGGGACCTGTTCGAGGTGGTGCCGCTCCTGACCCAGGAGTTCAAGACCCTGCTCGGTCGCTAAGCACAACTCCCGCAGCATTACCTGGTTTCACCCACAAAAAACATGGGGCAGGCGCCGTGTCGGCGCCGGACAGGGATACCTCGGCAGCGCATCGTGAGACGGAGCGTACGGGCAGTTAGCTACCTGCCTCGCCGTTTTCCCCTCTCGGCGTTTCCGGCGGAAACGCCTGCCGGGCTCGTGCGACTAACGTCGCCCTCGGGCGGTGCGCCCCTCAAAGGCGGTCCCTTAACAACGGTTCCGAAAACGGCGCCGCTTAAAGGCACAGCTTACCCCCGCCTCGTCAAACCCCCACCGTTTCCGAGTCGGGTAATTTCCGCTTGACGGAAACGGTGCGGCTTTTCCTTCGGCTCTGCCCGTAGTGGAGTATCACGGGTCGCGGCCGGGGTATCCCTGCCCGGCGCCGCCGCCCACGTCCCGCCCCAAAAAGGAGGCGACAGAATGATCCGCAAGGCAGCTGTACTAGGCGCAGGCCTGATGGGTTCCCAGATCGCGGCGCACTTGGCCAACGTCGGTATCCCGACACTACTCCTGGACATCGTCCCGAGCGAGCTCACCCCCGACGAGGCCAAGAAGGGCCTGACCCTTCAGTCCAAACCGGTTCGCAACCGGTTTGCCCTGGGCGCCCTCCAGAAGCTCATTGCGATGAAGCCCTCACCCGTCTACAGCAAGGAGGTCCTCGAGCTCGTCACCCCCGGCAACCTCGAGGACGACCTCGCCCGCGTGGCCGAGGTCGATCTGATCATTGAGGCCGTCGTCGAGAACCTGGCGATCAAGCAGGAACTGTGGCAGCGAGTCGCCGCCCACCGGCGCCCCGGCACCATCGTCGCCTCCAACACCTCCGGCATCTCCATCAGCCGCATGACCGAGGGCACCCCCGCCGAATTCCGCAGCCACTTCCTCGGCGCCCACTTCTTCAACCCG
>JAQBPS010000733.1 GCA_028287415.1 Bacillota bacterium
GGCCTGGCAGCCACGGGGATGCTCCTGACCTCGTACATCCTCATGCCCCTGCTCGGCGCACTGGTGGCGGCCCTCTTGCTCGGACTGCTGGGGGATGCGGTGATCGGGCGCGAACTCTCCTGGCGCCGGGCACTCTCGCGCTGGCCCACCTTCGCAGCCCTGGCGCTGGCAGGCCGGCTGTTACCGCTGATCTTGCCGGCGGGGTTGATCGTGCCCCTCATGCCCATCGGCGCGATCCTCTTTGGATTGCTGCCATATGCCGTTGGCGTGCTCGGTCTGCCGCTGATGGATGCGCTGCGGGCGGCGCCCGCCCTGCTCTGGGGCCGCATCGGCACGTGGATTCGCCTCGGGCTGGCGACCATGCTGATCACATTTGCGGCGACCGGGGTTTGGCAGCTGTGCAATCGCAGCCCCCTGGTCGCTCTGGTGTTCTACCCGGCCCTGGGCACCGCCCTCGTCGCAGCTGCTGCCGCACTGTGCCTTGACCCAGAGGAGACGGCCAGCAGGACACCCCACCCGCTGTGGATGCTCCCGCTGGTTCTACTCACGGTTGGCGGCGCCTGGCTGGGCGCTGGCTGGATCGATGCCTGGGCGGGCTGGCAGCCGTCCCGGGAAGCGGCGCTCGCCCGGGACGCACAGCCGCCGTTCATGTTCGGATCGGAGCGGCACACGGTGCTCCGGGTGATCCCCGATCCTGGGGGGGAACTGGTGATCAGCCGCGTGAACAGCGGCGACATGCTCGCTCTCAATGCACTGCGCCGGGGGCGGTTCGGCTGGCAGTTCGTGTCCGGCGAGACCTGGCCGTCCGAGTGGTCTGGGCGGCAACCCGGGGTGATGCAGGTAAGTACTCAGGCAGTGGGGGATGCACCTGATGCCGACAGCGAATGGCTGGTTGTCGGCGAGCTGTTTGACAACCGTGTGGCCTATCTCCAGATCGGCAAGGATCGGTTCCCGGTGGGGCAGGACGGGCCGATCTTCGTTGTCCGGCCGGGATATCCGCCCAATCCACCCTTTGCCTGGCTGGATGCGAACGGCCAGCCGGTTCCCGAACAGGCGGTGACACGTCCATGAGGCAGCGCTGGCCGCCACTGTGCGGTGGCATTGGCGCCGGCAACCGCTGCTCCCGCTCGGGGAGTGGCGGGTATCAGAGCCGTGTCTTCCCGGTGCGGGTACAGTTCATTCACATGCAGGGCGAGTCGGGCTGGGTCCGGGCTCAGGGACTGGCATGGCCGCTTTGATCCATCGGCAGTAGTTGCACCGAATTGCCCGTTCGACCCGTCTATTAATCAGTACGCTCCGTTAGATGAAATTGCTGAGAGAAGGTATGGACAACATGGTTCGCCGTCACTCCGTTGCCGGTCTGTTGAGTCTTGCCCTGCTGCTGAACGGCTGTACGTTCCCCTGGACAGCCAGCCATCCCACTCCGGCGCCCACGCCGCCGCCCACCGTTGAGACACCGCCGCCGCCCACGGTCGGGGCCCCTCCGTCCGTGGTGCCGACGCCTGATCCTGCGCCCACGCCGACGCCTACCCCGACACCCGGCAATTCCGCCTGGATCGATGCCAGCGCCAGCCCCTTCCCCGTGCGCGGCATCATCGAGGGCTTCTACGGCGCGCCCTGGAGCCAGGATCAGCGGCTCGCCGCGTTCGACTTCATGCGCCGGGTCGGCATGAACACTTATGTATACGCCCCGAAGGATGACCCCTATCAGCGCGCCGAATGGCGCAACCGCTACCCGGAGGCCGAACTCGGCCGGTTTCGGGGGCTGCTGGGCCGGGCCGGCCAGGACGGGATCAACTTCGTCTACTCGATCAGTCCCGGGCTGGACATCACCTACAGCGGCGGTGCGGACCGCCAGGCGCTAGCGGCCAAGCTGGATCAGCTGCGCAGTCTCGGCATCCATACGGTGATGCTATCGGTCGACGATGTCGTCGAAAAGCTGAATGCCGCTGATACCGCCGTTTACGGCACAAACTTCGCTCTGGCGCAGGCGGAGATGGTCAACTGGCTTTACGCACATGAGCGCGCCAGCGATCCGCAGTTCGTGCTCTGGATGGCGGAGAGCCATTACTGGGGCACCAAGTCCGACCCGTATCTGAGCACGCTGGGCGACAAGCTGGACCCGGCGGTCAAGCTGATCTGGACCGGGCCGGACGTGCTTTCAACTACGATTACCGCCGCGGATGCGGATACGTTCGCTGCGATGATCAAGCGGAAGCCGATCATCTGGGACAATTACCCGGTCAACGATTACACCTATGTCATCAAAAAGAAGCCCCGCCTGATCATGGGCCCGGTGCGGGGGCGTGGCACCAACCTGGCGGCGCATGCCAGCGGGTACCTGATCAACCCGATGATCCAGGAGGAGGCGTCGCTGCTGCCGATGTACACGCTGGCGGCCTACATGGCCCGGCCTGCGGGGTACGATCCTGAGGCGGCGTGGCGCGCGGCTGCAAGCCATCTGACGAACAATCCGCAGGCGGCCGCGGTGCTGTTTGAGTTTGCTACGATTGCACAGATCTCGGCGGTGACGGACCACGAGGCGCCGGCGCTGACGCAGTCGATCGCAGCTTACTTGAACGGGG
>JAQBPS010000735.1 GCA_028287415.1 Bacillota bacterium
TTGACCATCTTGTCACGGTTATCCTTGGAAAGCTCCGGAGAGCGGATCAGGAACACGGCGCCGGCGCTCAGCGTGCCCGTCACCGCTGCGTTCAGGACGACCGGTGCGGTGCCGATCGACTTGGCCACAACGTCAGTCACCTGCTGGCTCGTCACAGCCTTCTCGAACTGCATGTCATAGAGGTTGCCGCCGGTAAAGTCGATGCCCTTGTTGAAGCCGACCGTCAAGGCGATGATCAGGCTGGCCAGGGTCAGAACGACCGAGATACCGATCCAGGTCTTCGCATACTTCATGTAGTCAATCTTTGTCCAGCTCATTACTGGGCCACCTCCTTGACGCCCCAGGTCCGCTTCGTGAACCAGCCGGTGGCCATGGTCAGGTTGATCAACCAGCGGCTGAGCGTAACCGAAGTGAAGATCGAGAGCAGCACGCCGACCACCAGGGTGATCGCGAAGCCCTTGATCGAGGGTGAACCTAGGAAGTAGAGCACGGCGCCGGCAAGGGCGGTGGTCACCTGGCCGTCAACAATCGCGGCCAGCGCCCGGTGGAATCCGGCGTCAACGCCGGATCGCAGGCCCTTGCCCTTGCGCAGCTCTTCCTTGATGCGTTCGAAAATGATGATATTGCCGTCAACCGCCATGCCGATGGAGAGCAGAATGCCCGCCAGACCCGGCAGGGTGAAGACCGCCTTCATGCCCATCAGAACGCCGAGCGTCATCATGACATAGATGGCGAGGGCCAGGGTGGCCAGCAGGCCCGGGATCCGATAGATCAGCAGCATGAAGAGCACGACCACCCCCAGGCCGATCAGCCCGGCCTTGGCCGACTTCGTGAGGGAGTCAGCGCCCAGGGTGGCCGAAACAACCCGGTTCTCCGTCAGCTGGAGCTTGATCGGCAGTGCGCCGCCGTTGATCAGGTCGGCCAGCTGCTTCGCGCTGTCGGCAGTGAAATTGCCGGTGATGACGGCCTGCCCGTTCGTGATGGTGCTCTGGACCACCGGGGAGGAGATCACCAGACCATCCAGCTTGATGGTGATCGGCTGGTTGATGTACTTGGCCGTAGCGTCCGCGAACTTCTTCGGCCCGTCGCCCTTCAGCTTCAGGCTGACCGCGTAACCCTGCCCGCTCTGCGAGGTGATGCCAGCCGTGTCGATATCCTTGCCTTCCAGCACAATGGCGCCGTCCGGACCGACGAACGTGAGCACGGCGGTCTGGCCGACGATCGCCTTCGCCTTCTCAGTATCCTGCTCATTCGCAATCTCGACGATGATGCGCTTGTTGGCAACATCGGTCTGCACGACCGGCTCGGAGAGGCCGCTCTTATTGACGCGGTTCTCGATGACCGCCTTCGCCGTCTCGAGCGACTGCGGGGTCACCTTGCCAACCTCGGAGTCGACACCCTGCAGCACCATGTGGACGCCGCCCTTGAGGTCGAGACCGAGCTTCATATTATTCTTGATCGGGTTAACAGCGGAGAAATAATATCCGGTACCGGCGATCAGAACCACCAGCACCATGAGAATCGCAACGGCCCGCGCCCGCATGGTCCGTCCTCCTTCTAGCATTTAGATCACAACCGTACAAAGGAGGCCTGGCCTCCGATACCCTTGCCATTCTACGGGCAGAGTACCAGGGCTGTCAACAATTGATGGCTGGACGTTCTGACAATTACAGTAGCCGCGTGTCATTGATCACCAGTTCGAACCGGCAGTCAAGGTGCTGAGCCGCCCGTCGGCACATAACCATGCGGACCAGGAAGATCTCAAAGTACTCCATAATGGCGATCAGCGACGTGTCGACTGTGAGGGCCAGGCGCACCACCCGCTCCGGCAGCAGCGCGACCAGGTCGCTGTGCGTGACCGCGTAGTTGACCCGATCGTGGATGTCGAATGCCGCGAGATCGGCTTTGTAGACCCGGCTCCGGTGCACATCCGACTTGTCGGCGAGGATCAGGCAGGCCGCAATCTCGTTGACCGGATTGCCCACCTGCTCCTCGTGATTGCCGATCGCCGCCATCACATCGGCGATTTCGCCGGGGGGCATGCCCAGCCGTGTCAGGATCGCATGTGCGAGGATGGCGCTGGTCTGGCCGTGGTTGCTGCGGTTGACGACATTGCCGATGTCGTGCAGCAGCGCTGCGATGCCCACCAGCTCACGCCGCCGGTCCGGGAGGCCCAGTTGCTCCATGATCCTGGTGGCGCGGTGTGCGACCAGCCCGATGTGCCGCAGCCCGTGTTCTGTGAAGCCGATGGCTTGAAGCATTTCCTGGGCCTTCAAAATGTAGGTATGGACCTCCGGATCACTCTTGACCATCGCGAACGTGACTTCCGCCATCGCGTTGCTTCCTTTCGGCTACTTCGTGACACCCGTCTGCTGGGGCGTACGGGGGTAGTCCAGCGGGCCTGCGCCCAGGCGACTGAGCGGCCAGAACAGGAAGAACGCCTTGCCGTCCACGTTCGCATCGGGGATAAAGCCGATCATCCGGGAGTCGAGGCTCCGGGCCCGGTTGTCACCCATCACGAAGATGCTGTTCGGCGGTACCACCTGGGGCGGTGCGTCAGGACCCAGGGCAAAGTCTGTGTTCTTATAGGGCTCCTGTAGCGCCTGTCCATTCACATAGACGGTGCCCTGCTTCACCTCGACGGTCTCACCGGAGACGGCGACCACCCGCTTGATCAGCTCACGGTTGGTGCGGCTCGGGTCCTGAAGGACAACGATATCGCCAGGCGTCGGCGGGTGGAACCGGTAAACGAACTTGTTCACCAGCAGGCGTTCGGCCGTATGAAGCGTCGGCTCCATCGACTCGCCCTCCACCAGATAGACCTGCACAACCAGGGCCCGGATCAGCAACGCCGCCAACAGCGCCACAATAATCGTCTCCAGCCACTCGCGGGCAATGCTCTTGCCTGACGGTGGCCGGGGGCCACGGGGCGGGGCCTGGTCGGGGCCGGGGCTTGCGACCGGGACCGGGTCCAGGCCGGAGACCGGGCCCACACCCTCTTCATTGCCGGCTACGGCATGCGGCTGCGGTTCCCCGCCCTCCACGGGCATATCAGGCTCTCGGGTCATCGGACATCCCCTTCCAGTGGGCGACCCATGCGGCGGCAGCCTGACGCACCTCTTCAATGCTCAGGTCATCTGTCGGCAAGTAGAGGTCGCATAGTTCACGAGCGGTCTGGAGCCGCTGGCGCTGATCATCCAGGCGCTCCGGCCCGTACATGATCGTCGGGCGCCGGCGCTTGGTCGTCGCAAAACAGGCGTCAAGCATGATCAGGATGTTGGCCCCGGGGTGCAGCTTTTCCCACAGACGCCGGACAACGGAGTGCTCCTGCGGCACGCTCTTCGCGTTGATGCCCAGCCCGCTAAGGCCGGCTGCCAGTGTGGACTTTCCCACCGCGCAAATCCCGACGATCACAACGTATGGCTCCCTCACGCTGACATCCCCTTCCGCAGGCCCTGCTGAATCAGAGGCCGGGCTGCTGAAATGGCATGGCCACTTCCATGCGGCGGACGTGATCTTCATCATTGGCAGGGCCCAGGCCCACGGCCAGCACAGACATATCGTCAGCAGGGCGGCGGTGGTCCAGGTCGATCGCTTTCTCCAGCAGGCCATCCGCCAGCTCCCGCATGCACCCGGGCTCCGCCGCCGCCACCATGGCGGCCACGTCATCAAGGCTCAGCTCGGCATCGTACCGCCGCCCCGCCGACAGCACGCCGTCGGTGAAGGCCAGGACGACAATGCCGGGCTCAAGGGGCACCTCCGCGATTAATGGCTTCATCAGCTCGCGGATGCCGATCGGCTCCACATGCTCATCAAGCCGCTCCACGGCGCCCCCGGGACGGCGCAGGAAGACCGGAACATGCGTGTTTCGGGTGATTACCAGGCTCTTGGTGCGGAAATCGACAGAGATCATGGTCAGCTCCGTCGAAACTTTCCCGTCCCGCACGGCGTAGAGATGGTCATGGACCCCGCGGGCCACGGCACCGTCCCGGACGCCGTCCACGACCAGCTGGGCCGCCTTGGCCACCACCATGTGGCTCGTCCGCTTGGCCGCCCGCCCGTGGGTCTGGCCGTCCGCCATGATCGCCGTAAGCCCCTGCCTTGGACGTTCCACTACTTCAACGCTGTCCCCGCTCTCAGAGAGCCCTGACTTGGGGACCTTGGCGACGGCGACCTTTACCTCCATGGGCTAGCGGGGGCACCTCCTGTGCGGTCCTGATCGTCACAGCAACTATCCGCTTTCGGTATTCTTTGTCAGCGTACTAGATCCCTGCTCCCGCAGTCAGCGGCGGGCGAACCGCCACCCCGGCCTGCGCGAGCCGCTCCCGGATGCGCTGAATCAGGAGCACCGCACCAGGGGTGTCGCCGTGAACGCAGATCGTCTCCGCCGCCACAGCGATCTCCGTGCCGTCAATGGCGATGATGCGCCCCTCGGTCACCATCCGCAGCGCCCGCTCTGCCACAGCATCCGGGTCGTGGATGACCGATCCGGGCAGCTTGCGGCTCGCCAGGGCCCCGTCCGGGGTGTACGCCCGGTCAGCAAAAACCTCTGCGGCCACCGGAAGCCCCACCTCCCCGGCCACCCTTGCCATCACGGAGCCCGCCTGGACAAAGAGGAGCAGCCCGGGGTCGTACGCTGCAACCGCCCGGGCGATCGCCCCCGCCGTGGCCTCGTCCCGCTGGGCCATGTTGTACAGGGCCCCGTGCGGTTTCACGTGCCGCAGCGGCACGCCCGCAACGCGGCAAAAGGCGCTGATCGCACCGATCTGGTAGAGCACGTCATTCTCCAGCTCCTGCGGCGCCACTTGCAGCTCCCGCCGGCCAAAACCGGCGAGGTCCGGAAAGCTGACGTGCGCCCCTACGCCCACGCCGTAGCGGGCGGCCAGTGCCAAAGTCCGCCGCAGCACCTGGGGATCGCCCGCATGAAAGCCACAGGCCACATTCGCACTGGTGATCAGCGGCATCACCTGCTCGTCCAGGCCCAGGGTGTAGGGGCCGAAGCTTTCACCCATGTCACAGTTCAGGTCGATCTGCACCCGTACTCCTCCTCCTCTCGAATCGACAGGATCTGCACCGCCCTACGCAGGGCGCCAGGGGAGATTCCGGCGACGGCGGCCTCCAGGACCACCTGGTAGTATTCGCTCAGCCGTTCCGGACCAATGCTGCGCTCCTCAGGGGCGACCCCCCCGAAAAAGTCGCCGCGGATGAAGAAGTCGAGGCCGAGGCCGCTCAGCGCCGCCAACAGGCGCAGGGGCGGGCTCTCAAGTGGTGCGTTGCCCCGGAGCACATCATCCAGGGCCCCGGGGGTATAGCCCAGGTGTGCCGCCACGCGGTTCCGGCCGAATACCGTCGGGTAGGAGCCCTCCAGGAAGTGGAGCACGGCCGCGACCCGGCTCTGGATGGGTGCGAACTTGAGGGCCTGCCGCGCCCCTTGTTCCATCGCATCGTGGTGGCGAAAGAAACCCGCCCGCAGGGCCGCCGCTGACGGGCTCTCCCCGGCCAGCAGATACTCCCCGGTCGTGTTGAAATACTCAGCGAGCCGCCGGACCACATCCGGTGCGGGGTTCCGCCGCGCGCCATTCTCCAGCGCCACCAGGTCGCTGTAAGCGACGCCGCTCAAGGCTGCCAGCTCCTTGACCGCCAGTCCGCGCAGGTTCCGGAGCTGGGCTAACCGATCGCCGATGCCGTCGGCCACAGTAGTCCCTCCTACCAGCCAGATTGACCGGTGCTCGCGGTGGTGCCATTATCGCGCTGCCGCACCTAATCGGCAATGAACGGATAACGACCCGTCACCCATTGTTTCGACACCCATTTACAATTCCTCCTATATTTTTACAAACTATGTTGAAAGTCTCAGCATACTCTGGTATACTTTCCCTGGAAGCAAAAACGATCCCCTATAACTAAAGTGAGGTGTCTCGCTAATGGGTGTGGTGGTCGCAATTGAGTCTCGCCGGTCCGAGCGCTATATTCACAAGCCTGCTGACCCCAGAGCCGCATTGCCGCTGGTGCTGTCCCGGTTGCTGGAAGCCGGCGCTACCGAGTTCACCCGGATCGCCCTTGACGCCTGGGGCAAGCGGGAGCTGGAACCCGAAGAGTTGCTTGACCTCTGTGCCACCTATGCGGCCGTAGCTGGCCTCGAAACTGTATAAGGTAAAGCGTTAGGAATGGCCGCCGGGACTCCCGGCGGCCATTTCGCGTGTGCGGTCACGCAGGACAGCGATTCCGCAAGTTCCCGGGGAACGTGGTCGCCTGGCTGATACCGCCAGGCAAACAGCGGGTCGACTGCGCCGGTGAGGCGGGCCCAACGGAGCAGCGGGCCGGCGGGGTCTCGGTCCCAGCCGTTGCCCAGAAGGCCGGGGTCGGGCGGCATGGGAAACACGCCCCAGCCGTCCTGCGCCGCCATCGTGCGGAGCAGTGCGGATGCGCTGAGATCTCCGGCCGGGGCTGCGGCACAGCGCCCGACAGGCCCACCCTCGGGGTAGGGCGACAGCGCCGCTGCTTCTGCCACCCGGCTCACCGTAGCGTCCAGCCACGGCTCCCCCGCTGCGGAGACGGTCAGCGTGTACGAGCCCGCCGCTGGCAGCGGCAGCGAGAGCGGGGCCCTGCCATCAGCGGCGATGCAGCCTGACGGCCCGCACAACTTGGCATGGAAGGCCGGGGCGCCGGGCGCCGCCATCAGCTTCACGACAGCCTGGTCGGTGGCGAAGCTGAGCCCGGTGAGCGGCTGCCAGTGCCGCAGGGCGAGGCCGTCAGTCAGGGCGAACTCGGGGGCGGGCGCCGGGCCCCGCCCCTCGCCGAGCAGCGCCAGCAAGCGGCTGCGCTGGGCCGGGGCAGGCGCCCCCCAATTGCCGCGATGGCGCCCCACGCTGCCGGCCACCACGCGGAAGTCCTCGGCGAAGTTCTCGCTCGGCTTGTCGGCCCAATCGGTGAGCCCGGCGGGGCGCCCCGCTGCCCGGCTGCGCTGATACTCCGCCAGGCCCGGCAGCCCGGCCACCACCTGCCGCTCCACCACATGGCCGATCTCATGCAGGACCGCATCGCTGTCCACGCCTGCAAACAGCAGCACCGACTCATCCATCCACGGGGAGCCGTAGCTGACGGCCCGGGCCTCGGTCTGCGGCGAGCGCAACGGGGCGAGGAAGACGGGCAGCCCCCGGAGGGCGCCCGCCGGGAGCGGCGCCCGCTCCAGCGCTGCGGCAACGCTCTGCACCCGGGGGTAGTCCGCCGGGTCGACCGCGACCGTGTCTTCAGGGAGGCTCCACGCCTCGGCTGCCAGGCCCAGTGCCTGCTCACGCCTGGCCATCGCCATCTGCAGAGCCCAGAGCGTGCCGGTCGCCTGCGGTTCGTACACCCTGACCTCGCCGACCGCCCGGTAGTCGGCAAGCGCCTGCTCCTCCCGGCGGTAGAGCTCGCGCAACTCTGTGAGCGCCCGGTCCTGGGCCACAGGCCGTGCGAGATCGGCCGACGCCACGGCCCAGAAGTGGCCGGACGGGATCGGCGGGGAGGCCACCGGATCCCCTGCGCTGCTGGCAGTTGGAATCGCCATCAGACCGAGCACCAGCGCCCATGCGACCAGGCTGTGCGTCTTGATTGCGATCACTCCATTTATTTCCAGTTTATCTATATTATAATGAATAAAGAAAAGCTCCGCCAGATGGCGGAGCCGTATCTGAACATATTATCTCAAGGCGTAAGCTCAATCTGTAACAGCGGCTCGCCGGCCCGCACCTGACCCGACGCCAGCGGGGTCAATCTGGCGATCCGCTCCTGGTTGGTGACGAGCACCGGGGTGATCAGGGACTTGCCGCGCACCGTGATCAGGGCGGGGTCGAAGCGGCCGAGCGCCTCACCCGCACGAACGGTATCGCCCTCCCGCACGGCGATCTGAAAGCCCTCGCCTTTCAGGGTCACGGTATCAATGCCGATGTGGATCAGGAGCTCCAGCCCGTCAGGCGTAATCAGGCCCAGGGCGTGACCGGTCGGGAACACGTGGACGATCTGCCCTGACGCCGGGGAGAGGAGCACCCCGGCGGTGGCCTCCACCGCGATGCCGTCCCCGGCGAGGCGCTCTGCGAAAACGGGGTCGGGGACCCGGTCCAGCGGGAGTACCCGTCCGGTCACCGGGCTGAGCAGGGTCACGGAGCGAGGTGCGGGGGCCGCCGCTCTCGCCGGTTCCGAGGCTGCGGCGGGGCCCTGGCCGGCGGCTCCAGTCGACGCCCGCACCGGCTTGGTCGCGCCCGCCGCCGTCCCCCCGCTCCCCATCGCCGCCCGGATACCCGTGGCGATATCGCCGGCCCGGGTCCCGACCACCACCTGCACCTCGCCCCCACCCGGGCGGAGGATTGCGGTCGTACCCATGTGCTTGAGCCGGGCGTCATCCAGGGCCGTAGGCTCCCGCACCACCAGCCGCAGCCGCGTCATGCATGCATCCAGGTTGACGATGTTCGCCTCGCCGCCCAGGGCGGCCAGGTACGCTGCACCCTCTTCAGCCTGCCCCTTGCGCGGGGCTGCACCCCCGGACTTCCCTTCCGCCGGCGCCGCCTCGGCCACCTGCCCCAGAATCGGCGGCCGCAGCCAGCGGATCACCGCCCTGAAGCTGACGTAATAGAGCGCCGTAAACGCCAGCCCCAACGGTAGCAGCAACCACGCGTTCTGCTGCAAATGCCAGTTGATCAGCACCATCGGCAGGGCATAACCGCCCATGCGGATCCCCAGGGTATACCCCACCAGCGACGCCAGCCCGGAAAAGAGCACATGTAGCCCCCAAAGCAGGGGCGACGCAAAGATGAATGCGAACTCCACCGGCTCCGTCACACCCAGGACAAAGCCGGTGAGAATCCCCGTCAGCATCAGCCCGGCGACCTTGCGGCGCAGCTCCGGCCTGGCTTCGTGCATGATCGCCAGGGCGGCGCCCAGGTTGCCAAACCCCAGGCTCAGGAAAAATCCGCTCAGCAGCCGGCCGGCCTGCGGGTCACCGGCCAGGAACCGATAGTACTCACCGGCGACCAGTTTGCCAGTGGCCGGGTCGATCCAGCCACCCAACTGGGCGTCCACCAACTGCATCAGTATGTGGTGCAGCCCCGTGGGAATCAGCAGCCGCAGCACCGCCCCGTAAATGAAGGCGCCGGCCGGCCCCGCCCCGTAGACCCAGGCCCCGAATGTGATGATCGCCTCACGGATGGACGGCCACAGAAACCCGAAGGGATAGCCCAGCACGATCCCCGCCAGCGCTGCGGCCAACACAGCCAGCCGCTTTCCGCTGAAGAGGGCCAGGTACTCCGGCAGCCCCACGCCCTTCACCCGGTTGTAGACCCATGTGCAGGCGATGCCGGCGATGATGCCGCCCAGCACCCCCACATTCAGGCTCGGGTCCCCCGCCACCGCCTCGGCCACCGTTGACATGACCAGAAAGCCGAGGGCGGCGGCGAGGGCGCCCATCCCGTCGCCGTCCGTGAAACCGATGCTGATCGCGACGCCAAACACAAGCGGCAGCCACGAGCGGATCAGGGCCATGCCCGCGGCCTCCAGCGGGTGGATGCCCGCCTGCGACCCCACCGCCAGCAGAATCGCCGCCAGCGGCAGCACCGTCACCGGGATGATCAGGCTGGCGGCAACCCGCTGAAAGAACGCCTCCCGCCCGCGCATGGGCCCACCCCCTCTAGGTCGCGTCGCCCGGGGCCAGGTCGCCGTAGGAGATCAGGGTGATGCCAAGTTCCGAAACCTTGCGCCTCGC
>JAQBPS010000762.1 GCA_028287415.1 Bacillota bacterium
CGCTGATCGTGTTGTAGCCGCTGTTCAACCAGGTGGAGTAGATCCCCTCGCCGGGAGCGGCCACCTTGACCCAGGTGCCGTAGTTGGAGAAGGAGGACATTGCGTCGCTGCTGTTCGTGGAGGCGACGGCAAAGCAGTTCGGGTAGGCGCCGGGGTAAGCGTTCGTGGTGCTGCTTGTGGAGGAGTTGCCGGCGGCGCAGGCGAGGAAGACGCCCTTGTTCCAGGCGTAGTCGACCGCGTTCTGGAGCGTGGTCGAGCCGCTGCCGCCCAGGCTCAGGTTGATCACCTTGGCGCCGTGATCAGCGGCCCAGGTGATGCCACTGGCGACGTTGGCGAGCGTGCCGCTACCGTTGTTGTCCAGCACTCGGACGGGCATGAGCGAGCAGTTGGGGCAGAGTCCGGCGCCGCCGGTACTGTTGTTGGTCTTGGCGGCCGCGGTGCCGGATACATGCGTCCCGTGGCCATTGCCGTCGTCTGGCGCGGTGTCGTTGTCGACGTAGTCATAGCCTGCGACGATCTTGGTGTCCAGTTCCGGGTGGGTCCGTTGAATCCCCGTGTCCACGACGGCGATCACGGTACTGGCGCTGCCCATGGTGACGTCCCAGGCCGAGTAGGCCTGAATTGGCGTCCAGCCCCACTGCTGGCTCAGCCCGGGATCGTTCGGCGTAAAGTTCACCTTGTAGATGTAGTTCGGCTCCGCAAGCTGGACGTTCGGGTTCCGCTTGAGACCGTCGAGGGCGTTCGCAACGGCCTGGGCGCTCGGGTTGCCCTTCAGGGCCGGGAAGTCGAACACCTCCATATCAAGGGCGGCGATCCGATCCGTGATCTTGGCGCCCATGGCCTGGGCGACCTTGCCGCGGGCGCTGGCGGCCATGCCCGGCTGGAACTTGACGACGAACTGGCCCGGGACGGCAGGAGCGGCCACGGAGGTGCGTGGGGCCGGGGGCTGGGCGAGCGAGGCGCTCGGGGCCAAGGTTGCCAGCAGGGAGCACGCAGCCACGAGCGAGACTGCAAACCGCTTCACCGGATCTCCTCCTCACTATTTCCGGTCTCTGGGTTTCCCCAGGCCTAATACTATCACCGCCGAGATTTTAAACAAAGAGAAAATTGTCCTAAATATCAAATTACAAGATAGGACTAAAGTCCTATCTACATTGCGCCAATTTAATTCTTAACCAGACAGTCCACGTTTATTCATCTGCGAACTGTATCATGGTTATAGAAACTCTGCCAGGAGGTGTCCCGCCTCGTGCACTCCCCAAACCGGCGGCGGCTCCGGATCCTCCCGTTATTGCTTGCCACGGCGCTGCTGATGCCGCTCCCCGCCGCTGCCCTGGCTGCACCCCCGACGGTTGCGCCCCCGACGGTTGCGCCCCCCGGCCAGCTGCTCGTGACCGACCAGAAGACCACGTCAGTAGGCCCGGGCATGAACCTGACCAGCTTCGACCGGTTCGATGCCCGCGGCTGGATGCGGGGCTACATCATGCAGGTGGACCTGACGAACCCGGGCGTCACCGCCGATCTGATCCACCCCGGCACGATGACGACGGCGGAGCCCCTGTCGGGCTACGCCGCCCGGTCCGGTGCCATCGCTGCGGTCAACGGCGATTATTTTGACATCAACGGGACGAATGCGACGCTGGGCGCCGTGCTCCAGAACGGGCAGCTGCTGAAGAGTGGTGTGCCCACCTGGACGAAGGTGATCGGCGTGGGGCAGGACCGGATCGGCCGCCTCACCGACCTGCTGCTGGCGGGCACGATTACCGTGCCGACAGGCGAGCTGCCGCTGGGCGGCCTGAACCAGCTGGGCCTGCCGAGCGGGGCGATCGGCATGTACACGCCCCTCTGGGGAAGCGCTTCGCTGAAGAGTGTCGCGTCAGGCGGGGGCCCGCGGCAGGTAACGGTCGTGGATGGCAAGGTGACAGCCAACAGTGCGGGCGTCAGCGATGGCCCCATCCCTGCGAATGGCTATGTGCTGATCGGCCGGGAGGGCGGTGCCACCGCCCTGGCCGGGCTGCAGGCGGGCGACCCGGTCTCGGTGCGCTATGCGCCGAAGAGCGACGCCGCGAGCCCGTTCCAGTTTGCGGTTGGCGGCAGCCAGACGCTGGTCAAGGACGGGGTGGTCCCGGCTGACCTGGACGATCAGGACGACGCACACTCCCGCACCGCCGCTGGCTTCACGGCGGATGGCAGAAGGATGATCCTGGTCACGGTTGATGGCAAAGTAGCGCTGAGCCGTGGCGCCTCGCTGAAGGAGATGGGCGAGATTCTGAAGGCGGCCGGTGCCACGAATGCCATCAATCTGGACGGCGGCGGATCGTCAACAATGCTGGCCAGGGCGCCAGGGCAGGGGGTCGCGGCGCTGGTGAACACGCCGTCCGACGGCAGCGAGCGGCCGATTCCCAACGGCATTGGCTTCTTCAGCGCCCCCGGCAGCGGCAGGCTGGCGGGACTGGCGGTGTCGCCGGCCTCCGGCGCTGTTCATGCGGACCGGGTCTTCCCGGGCCTGAGCCGGGCGTTCGTGGCCAAAGGCTATGACGAGAACTTCGGCCCAGTCGCGGTGGTTGCTGCGAAGTGGCAGGCTCATCCCGCTGATGCCGGTTCGGTGAGCGCTGACGGCGTTTTCACAGGCGGGAAGCCGGGGGAGACCCTGGTGGAGGCGAAGGTGGGCGAGGTGAAGGGGAACGCCCCGATGCGGGTGCTTGGCGCCCTCGACCGGCTGGCGACGAACCCCGAGCAGATCGGCCTCGACCTTGGCGGCTCGGCCGCCTTCACGGTGGTCGGCTACGATGCCGCTGCCTACTCGGCGCCGATCGAGCCCCGCGATGTCACCCTGACCTATGATGACACGGTGATCAAGGTCGCACCGACCGCAGATGGCTACCAAATCACTCCGCTCGCCGAGGGTGCGACCCTGGTCACGATCAAAGCCGGGGGCAAACAGGCCTTCCTGCCGGTCACGGTTGGCCTGGCGACGAAGCCCGTCTCGGGGTTCGAGGATCCGGCGGCCTGGTCCGTGACCCAGTTCCCGGCTCAGGTCGGGGCGGCGATGTCGTTCGTGCCGGGCCGCACGGGCCAGGCGCTCCAGCTTGACTATGACTTCAGCACAACCACAGCCACCCGGGCGGCCTACATCCAGCCCGCCGGCGGTCAGCTGCTGCCGCTGCCGGGCCGGCCCCAGAAGGTGGGCCTGTGGGTCAACGGCGACGGCAAGGGCGCCTGGCTCCGCATGGTGCTCAGGGATGCCGTCGGCACGAACTACACGCTGGGCCTCGCGCAGCACGTGGACTGGACGGGCTGGAAGTACACCGAGACCGCGGTGCCCGCGGGCGTGCAGTATCCGCTGAGCCTGTACCGCATCTACCCGGTGGAGACCGTGAGGGCGAATCAGTACAAGGGCCAGCTCCAGTTTGATGACCTGGTTGTGCGGGTGCCGGCCGCCCTGGATGTGCCGGCGCCGACCGAGCGACCCGACCCGCTGATCATGGAGAACGCTGCTTTGAGTGCGGACCGCTGGAAGTTCGCGGTGCTGAGTGACCTGCATATCGCGGGCAACAACCCCGACAGCAAGGATGTGGCCAACACTCGCACCGCTCTGCGTCAGGCGCTGGCGGGCGGGGCCGAGTTTATCGTCATCGACGGCGATTTTGTCGACACTGCCTACCCGGAGGATTTTGCGCTGGCGAAGCGCATCCTGGCCGAGGAGGTGGGGGACCGGGCAAAGGTCTACGTTGTGCCCGGCGAACACGAGATGAAGGGCACCGGTACCCTGGATAACTTCAAGGCGGCTTTCGGACCGACCCACTTCACGATGGATCACAAGGGAACCCGGTTCATCATGCTCAACTCGTCGACGGGTAGTCTCCGCACGGCAGAGTTCCAGCAGTGGCTTGATCTCGTGCAGTCGCTGGATGATGCGGGCCGCAACCCTGCGGTCCAGAACGTAGTCGTCTTGAATCACCAGCCGACCCATGACCCGATGCCGACGGGCAACAGCCAGCTGAGCGATCAGCGGGAGGCGCGGCTGCTGGAGCAGTACCTGACGCAGTTCCGTGAGCGCTCGGGCGGCAAGGGCGCAATCTATGTCGCAGGCGATGCGCATGCGGTCGATGTTCGCCGGGTCGAAGGAGTCCCGTACACGGTGCTGGGGTCGGTGGGCAAGACGCCGTATGGCCCGAGCGATCACGGTGGTTTCTACGCCTGGAACCTGTTCGGGATCACGTTGAACCAAGACGCGCAGGGCAATAACCAGGGCAATAACCAGGGCAATAACCAGGGCAATAACCAGGGCAATAACCAGGGCAATAACCAGGGCAACGACCAGGGCAAC
>JAQBPS010000776.1 GCA_028287415.1 Bacillota bacterium
CGCACAGCAGCGGCGGGCCGCTCAGCGGCAGCGGGCCGCTCAGCGGCAGCGGGCCGCACAGCAGCGGCGGGCCGCTCAGCAGCGGCGGGCCGCTCAGCGGCAGCGGGCCGCTCAGCGGCAGCGGGCCGCTCAGCAGCGGCGGGCCGCTCAGCAGCGGCAGGCCGCTCAGCGGCGGCAGGCCGCTCAGCGGCGGACCGGCCAGCGGCGACGGCGGGCCGAGGGCGCTCGGCCCCGGCCGGACGCTGCTCGGCATTCATATCTTCCCCACGCTGGCGCGGCTTGGTGCTGCCGCCAAAAAAATCCTCGAGCAGCGAAGCCTTCGCAGGGTTCGCTTCCCGCACAGACTTTGGCGGTTCCGCCTTCTTCGCCGCCTTGGCGGCGTCAGCCGAACCCGCTTCGCCCTTCTTGGCGGGAGTTCGCTTCACCGCTTCGGTGACCTTCTCAGCGGTCTTTTCGTCGATGGTACTCATATGATTTTTCACATCCACATTCAAAGATTGAAGGACTTCCAGGACACGCTTGGAGTCCACGCTTAAGTCTTTAGCCAGTTCAAATACACGTACCTTTGGCTGCACAGGATCACCCCCGTCCCGTTACAGGCGTCAGGCCCTCTTTGACGAGGATCCCGACGATGCCTTTGGTAAAATCCCTGGACTGTATGACCACAGCGGCACGGTGGGCCTTGCCCAGCGCATCGCCCAGCTCATCGCGGGTACCGACGCAGTAGCAGGGAACACCGAATCTCGTGGCCAGGCCCAGAAACTTTTCCCGAGTTCTGTCGCTGACGTCATCCGCCAGGATCAGCAGGTTGCCTTTGCCCTTCTTGAGCGCCTGCACAGCGGCGAGGTCGCCGGAAGCGGCCTTGCCGGCCCTTTGACAGAGCCCAAGCATGGATTGTAGGGACTGTGGGATCAACCCTGACTCACCATCCCTGACTCCAGTTTCGCCCACACCTCGTCGGAGATGGGATGTTCCAGCGCCTTGTCCAGGCGCTTCCCCTTCACTGCCTTGGTCAGGCAATCCCTGGAGGGGCACAGGTAGGCGCCGCGCCCGGATTTCTTCCCTGCGGGGGAGTTGTCAAACTCGATGACGCCATCGGGCGTCCGAACGACCCGGAGAAGTTCCTTCTTCGGCTTCAGCTGTCCGCAGCCCATGCACATGCGCTGCGGCACTTTCTTCACTTTGGGCTGATGCTGCCCTTTGGTCATCACCGTCACCCCCCTTCAGATGAAATCCGCGTAATCGCAGCCATAAAGTTTCCGATTAAGCCTCGCTCTGAGCGCCGGGTTCCAAGGCGGCATTCGCCTGCGCCTCGGACTTGATGTCGATCTTCCAGCCGGTGAGCTTCGCGGCCAGGCGGGCGTTCTGCCCCTCCTTGCCGATCGCAAGCGAAAGCTGATAGTCCGGGACAACAACCCGGGCAATGCGGGCGGCCTCGTCGCAGTCCGCCGAGACGACCTTCGCCGGGGAAAGCGCCTTGGACACAAAGACCGAAGGGTCCTGGCTCCACTCGACGATGTCGATCTTTTCGCCCTGGAGTTCGTTCACGATATTCTGCACCCGCAGACCCTTGGCACCGACGCAGGCGCCAACCGGGTCGACGTTTTCGTCGCGTGAGTAGACCGCAATTTTAGAGCGGGCGCCCGCCTCGCGGGAGATGCCCTTGATCTCCACGACGCCGTCGTGGATTTCGGGGACCTCCAGCTCGAAGAGCCGCTTGAGCAGGCCGGGGTGCGTCCGCGAAAGCGAGATGGCCGGCCCCTTGGTCGTGCGCTTGACCTCGATCACATACGCCTTGAGGCGCTGATTGTCGGTGAAGCGCTCCCCGGGGATCTGCTCGTTGGCGACGATGATCCCCTCGACGTTCTTGGCAAGCTCCACATAGACCGCCTTGGTCTTGGGATCCTGGCGCATCACCAGCCCGGTGACGATGTCACCCTCCCGGCTGGAGTACTCCTCGAAGATGATGCCGCGCTCGGCCTCACGAATCCGCTGAACGACCACCTGCTTGGCGGTCTGCGCAGCGATGCGGCCGAAGTCACGCGGTGTCACCTCAACCTCGAGGATGTCACCGAGAACGAGGGCGGGGTTCTTGGCCCGGGCCTCCGCGAGCGTCGCGTGCAGGCGCTGGTCCTCCACCACCTCGACGATCTCCTTCTGTGCGTATACCTTGTAATCGCCCGTCTTCGGGTCGATGTGCACCCGCACATTCTGGGCTGAGCCGAAGTTCCGGCGGTACGCCGAAATCAGGGCCGCTTCCAGCGCATCGAAGAGGACCTCTTTCGCAATGCCCTTTTCCCTCGCCAGGTCTTCAAGCGCTTCAAGAATCTCGGCCTTCATGTCACTAGTCTCCTCTCGCGGCCCGGGTACCGGACCGCACACACAAGATCCATGTATATCTGCCGCTGAGCGCTAAAACTCAACGCGCAGTTTGACGCCCGCAACCTGCTTACGCTCCAGGACGAGCTCCTGCCCCGTGGCCGTGCCCTCCGAGAGCCGGATCACGAGGTTGTCGTCGACCAGGCCGACCAATTCGCCGACAAACGACTTCTGCCCGTCTATTGGAGCGTAGGTGGTTGCTGTCACCTGCCGCCCCGCATAGCGGGCGAAGTCTGCGTCGCGCTTCAAAGGCCGTTCGAGCCCGGGCGAGGAGACTTCGAAGTACTCGTACGGAGGGTCGCGCAGGATCTCGTCCAGCCGGGAGTCCACTGCACGGCTTACCGCCTCGCAGTCATCAAAGCTAACCCCGCCCTCCTTGTCTATGTAGACCCGGAGATAACGGTTCGCCCCCTCCTTGACCAACTCGACACCTACCAACTCCACGCCCCGCTCCTCCGCAAAGGGGAGGGCTATCTCCTCGACGAGTTCCTCGACTGACTTACCCTCTTTCGCCAAACTCGACCATGCCTCCGATCCTCGTGTTAACTTGAGGAGCCAGCCCAACGGGCCAGCTGCGCGTATACACTGTTAATTTTTGATACCAAACCGTTCCGGTGTTTCGTTTCCCGCGAAGGGCATGAAATGAGCCGGTCCGCACCGGCTTATGCAAGCGATCCGCACGCGTGACGCCGGACGTTGAAAAGAGTGGGTTGACACCCACTCCTCAAAGACTTACACAAAACCGCCCCTCGTATCCCACCTAATAATAGCACGCCTAGGCGGTTCTGGCAAGCAAGCGGGCGCTATTTCGCAGCCAGCCGTTCGTCGACGGTGAGGGGCGGAATGCGGCGCTTCAATTCGGCGGCAAGACCACTGACAGAGCTCAGGTAGCCGCCCGCCACCGGGACGACGGTGACGTCCTTGCCGGGATGGCGGCGCTGGTAGCTCTCGATCAGGTCCCGGGCGTGCGGGTCCACCCCTTTCGCCGGTACGGATGTGCCGACGGCGGCGCCCCGCAGGACAAGCCAGAGGGTCGGGAAGGGGAAGCCGCCATTGCGGACAATCATGCCGATTTTATCCATCGGGATGGTGATCGTCTGGCGCCGGTCGAGGATGCGGAGCTCCCTGGGACCAACCTCAAGCCGGAAGCCCCAGCCCGCCGACAGGAAGAAGCTCATGAGGCCGAGCAGGCCGCCCAGGATCACAAAGACGGCGGTGCCGTAGATGCCGGTGAACAACGGGCTGTAAAGGAGAATCAGGACGGAGAGGGCGATCGGAATCAAGAGGTACAGGAATTTCTGGGTGCGGGTCAGGCCGAACTCAGCGGTCGTCTGTTCGCTTACCGTGTTGGTCATCTCTGCTGCAGCCCCGGCCCGCGTGGCAACGCGGGCCGGGCACTGCGCCACCTCCGCCTGTATTAGATCTGGTTGCGTCGGATCTCAACGCTGCACTGTGAAGAGGCGCTCGGCCGCCTCCTCAAGCTGCAGCCGCTCGGGGATGGCTGTGGACCAGCGGCGGGGAACCGCCTGCGGGCCGTAATAGGCGCCCGCCAGGCCGCCGGCGACGGCGCCGGTGGTATCTGTGTCGTCACCGAGGTTGACGGCCTTGATGATGCAGGCCTCAAGGCTGTCGGTGGTCAGGAAGCACCAGAGCGCCGCCTCCAGGGTCTCCACGACGTAGCCGCCGGAGCGGATTTCGGCCTCGGTGCGGGTCTGAAGTCCGGCCAGCCGGGCCGTCAGCGGCCCCGCTGCCCGCAGCCCCGCCGCCACGACCTGCTCCCGGGTCGCACCGCCCTCCAGCGCCCGCTGGACCGCCAGGTGGTAGACAGCGACTGCCGCATCAGACTCGGGATGCGGGTGCGTCATCCTGGCGATCGCCAGGGCCGGCGCCGTGTCGTTGCCATAGGCCAGGGCGGTGGGCAGGGTGCGCATCAGGGCGCCGTTGCCGCCCGCCCGGTTGCCCAACTGTTGCCGCACAGCATCTGACGCTTCTGCCCAGGAGCCGGTACGGCCGAATGCCTCCAGGGCCAGGCGGCAGGTGCTGCCCACATCGGGCGGGTGGCCGCCGTACCACGCCATGAAGTGCCTGCCCACTGCGGGCACCGGGTCCCGGGGCTGTTCGGCGATCCCCCTGGCGACCGCGAGCGCCATGGCGGTGTCGTCTGACCACTCGCCGGGTGCGAAGCCGAAGGGGCCCCCGCCCTTGATGTCGCGGTGGCCGTCCGGGTATGAGTGCCGGATGGTGGCCCGGCTCTGGAACTCCACCGTCACGCCGAGGGCGTCGCCTGCCGCCATGCCAAGCAGGCCGCCCAGGCCCCGGCCCGCCGGGGTGTCTGCAAGTTTGCGTTGAGCGTCGAACCCCGCCTCGCCCAGCCATAGCAGCCGGGGATAGAGCGCATGCCAGCGGGGCGCCCGCATCAGCCGGTTAAAGGCGAACAGCGCCGGCCCGATGCGGCGCTCCGCCGCCACCAGGACTGCCGCTTCAATGCAGAGGAGGTCGTCCGGGGTCAGCCCCGCAGGCAGGCCCACCATCACGTCGTCAAAGGGCCGCTCTGCCTTGCCGCTGAACGGATTCCGGTAATCTTCGTCGATCATGGCGATGACTGTGCGATCCAGGGCGTCGGCCTGGCCCGCTGTGAGGCCGTCGTAAAGCAGCAGGGCCCCCCGCCAGTCGGGCTGATCGTCCCAGGCCTGCTGCGACTGCTTCACGGCGACGAGGAAGGGCTGCTGCCAGTCCAACTAGTTGGCCTCCTTGCCCTTGCCCTTGCCGAGCGGACCCAACAGGATCACGCCGGCGCCGAGGATGATGGCGATGCCGAACACCTGCTCCGACCGCTTGTGCCAGGCGTTGTAGTTGACCCGAACCGGGTCGGTCTCGGCGTACTGCTCAATGGGCCTGGGCGGCCGTGCCTGGGTCAGCTGCGGGAAGATGTAGAACGCGCCCGTCAGGGAGAGCGCCAGCGCGGCCACCAACAGGGCGGTCCGCCAGCGGTTCAGCCCCTGCCGCAGCCTGGGCAGCAGGGCCACCAGGGCGATGGCGCCCAGGACCATGCCGACCGTATTGATGCGCCAGATCATGGCGCCGGCCAGATCGCCGGCCCGCTGACGCTCGGTGCCGAATGTGCTGAACAGCTGGGGGGCGGTCATCGCGAAACCGGTCATGGCGCCCACCCAGACGCCAATGCAAAGCTGTGTGACTGACTCCAGGAATTTCATGAAAGACACATCTCCTCAATGAGCTTGGCCACGCCGTGTTCATCGCACGTGGCGGTGATGCGGTCTGCGACCTGCTTCACCTCGTCTGCGGCATTCCCCATGGCGACGCCGAGGCCGGCGTAGCGGATCATCGCCATGTCGTTGTCGGAATCGCCCATGGCGATGATCGCTTCCCGGGGAATCTTCAGATGCGCGGCCAGCTGCTGTAAGCCGGTGCCCTTATTGACGCCCGCGGCGGTCATTTCCAGGTTGTCCGGACCGGAGGTGGTCACCTCCAGGCCGGGAATCGCTTTTGCGATCCGGCTGGCAAGTAGGGCGAGGCTCACCTCAGTGCCGACGGCCATCGCCTTGAGGACAGTCGGCAGTGCGGGCTGCTCCGCCCATTTGACGATGTTGCGCACGGGGCGGACATGGTTGACGCTCCACATGCGGGCGAGCCCGCGGAGTGCATCGATCAGCCGCACTCG
>JAQBPS010000805.1 GCA_028287415.1 Bacillota bacterium
ATCGTGGGCGATGAGCGCTATCAGCATTATACACTCACCCGCAAGTTCAAGCTCCAAGGAGTAAAAAGGATGGCGCTACTGCGCACAAAACGCCCTGCGCGCGAAAAATCTGAGTGCGGGGCGTATAGAGCTTGGCCCCCTTCGCCGATTAGAGGCCCTTCGACGCAACGTACGCCACCAGGTCAGCCAGCCGGTTGGAGTAGCCCCACTCGTTGTCGTACCAGGCGATCACCTTCACCATGTCGCCGTCCAGCACGAGCGTACTGGGCGCATCGACGATGGAAGAGTGCGGGTTGCCCTTGAAGTCGACGGAGACGAGCTCGTCCTCCTCATAGGCGATCACATCCTTGAGCGGTCCTTCGGCGGCGGCCTTCAGGGCCTCGTTGACCTGTTCCTTCGTCACCTGGGTCTTCAACTGTGCCGTGAAGTCGACAACGGAGACGACCGGGGTCGGCACACGCAGCGAAAAGCCGGTCAGCTTGCCCTTCAGCTCGGGCAGCACCAGGGCGACGGCCTTCGCGGCGCCGGTCGTGGTCGGGATGATCGAAAGGGCGCCGGCCCGGGCGCGCCGGAGATCCTTGTGCGGGAAGTCAAGGATCACCTGGTCGTTGGTGTAGGAATGGACGGTCATCATCATACCCTTGACGATACCGAACTTGTCCTGCAGCACCTTGGCGACGGGCGCCAGGCAGTTCGTCGTGCACGAGGCGTTCGAGATGACGGTGTGCGCCTTGGGGTCGTACTTCTCCTCGTTGACGCCCATGACGATGGTGATGTCCTCGTTTTTGGCCGGAGCGGAGATGATCACCTTCTTGGCACCGCCGCCGCGGACGTGGGCCATGGCGGCCTCCTTCTCCGTGAAGCGGCCGGTCGACTCGATGACGATGTCGACCTCGTGGTTCCGCCAGGGAATCTGGCTCGGATCCTTCTGGGCGTAAACTTTGACGGCGTGGCCGTTGACGACGATCGTATCGTCAGTCGCCTTGATCTCGGCATCAAGGATGCCGTAGTTGGAATCATACTTGAGCAGGTGTGCCGAGGTAGCGGGCGGGGTCAGGTCGTTAATGGCGACAACCTCGATATCAGGCCGGTTCATCACAATCTTGAAGAACCGCCGACCGATGGAGCCGAAACCGTTGATACCCACACGAATCGCCATGGTGGTTTGCCTCCTCTACTGTTAGAAGCTTTCGCCCAATGAAGCTTAGCCTACAGATGGGACTCGGAATAGCTCTTCGATCACCATCGCTGCCCCGCCCATTGGGCAGGAGTCCTCGCCCAGCGCGGTTTCGACGATCTGCACCCGCTCCCGCAGGGCCGGGAGCGCACGGGCCATCGCCACTGCGATCACGGGCTGGAGCAACTCGTCGCCGGCAAGCCCGGTGCCGCCGCCAATGACCACCATCGCTGGGTTAAACAGGTTGATCAGATTGCCAATGGCCAGTCCGAGGTACCGGCCCGCCTCCAGTAGTGTTTCCCGTGCAAGCGGATCACCTGCGTGTGCGGCCTCGATCACCGTGGTGCCAATGACCTTGTTCAGATCGCCGTTGCTCAAGTCGCTGATGGTGGAAGCCGCTCCCTGCTGGATGCGCTCGACAGCCCGGCGGGCGATGGCCGGGGCGCTGGCGACGGCCTCGAGGCAGCCATAGCTGCCGCAGGCACAGAGCGGGCCATCATCATCGACGATGGTATGGCCGATCTCGCCGGCACCCTCGTGGGCGCCGCCGTATAGCTGACCCCGGATGATCAGGCCGGCGCCGATCCCGACCCCAACGCGTATGTATGCCAGGTTGTCCACCCCGCGGGCGGCACCGAAGGAGCGCTCGCCCCAGGCCATGGCACGGGCGTCGTTCTCGATTAAGACCGGCACGCCCAGCCGCTCGGTCAGCAGGTCGGCGGCGGGCAGGTCATGGACGGCGAAGTGCGGGGAGTACCGCCATAGCCCCGCGGTTGCGCTGACCATGCCGGTGATCCCCAGGCCGATGCCTGCGACGGCGCCGGGTCCGGACTCGCCGGGCACGGCGGCGAGCAGCTCACGGATCGCCTGCTCCACCCGCGCCAGTTCCGCCAGCGGATCCGTGGACTCCACCCGGTGCTTGACCCGGTGGCGGACCACGCCGCTCAGGTCGGCAAGGACGGCCCGCACGTGTCCGGCGCTCAGTTCAGCGCCGACCACCAGCCGGGCTCGGGGGTTGAAGCGCAGGAGAATCGGCGGTCGCCCGCCGGAGGATTCACCGGTGCCCACCTCGACAACCCAGCCCTCGTCAAGCAGTTCCGCCACCACGGCTGAAATCGTCGGCCGGGTCAGCCCGGTCGCCTCGGCTGCATCGGCCCGGGAAAGGGGCCCTGCGCCCCGGATCAGCCGTAGCACCCGCTGTTTGTTGATGGCTCGGATCAGTTCAGGGCCGGCTAGCACCAGCTGCACCCCCAGGCTTAGGTAAACCCATTTAACGAAGTCCCCTGAGAGATGGCCGCCATTGGTGGCGGCACAGCCTCATTTTGCCTCACTGGTAGCGAATTGTCAACCGAGGGATGGATGGGGCGCGGGAATTTATGGCCACGGATTACACCGGTTGCACGGATTTTCAATCACTAACACAGATTACCGGACAAAATATATATTTTTTTATCGAATCAGTTTTTCTATAAAAATCCGTGTAACCCGTGAAATCCGTGGCCATATAAGAAACCCCACGGCATCACCTAGTCAACCCCCGGGCACTGCTCCCGCAAGTGCGACACAAAGGCCTCCCCTAACGCTGACAGTCCGCCAGGGCCCACGGCCACATGAAGTGTTCTGCTCAGGTCCAGGTTCGCTACCGTGACCCGCACCATGCGACCCGAGGCCAGGTCGTGCCGCACGGCCCAGCCCGAGAGCACGGACGCGCCCAGCCCGGCGGCGACCGCCTCCTTGACCGCCTCGGTCGCACCCAGTTCCATGGCTACCTGGGGTTTCAGCCCCTGTGCGGCCAGCCTGCGCGTCAGCACCTGCCTGGTGTTTGAGCCCTCCTCCCGGAGGATGAGCGGCTCCGCCGCCAGTTCCTGCGCTGACACTGCGCCGGCCCGGGCCCAGCGGTGGCCCGGCGCCACCACCACGCTCAGCCGGTCCTCACAGAGCGGGCGCAGTTCGATCTCCAGCTCATCCGCGACCGCCTCTCCCACTACCGCCAGGTCGACCATGCCCTCGGCGGCGAGGCGGAGGCTCGTGCGGGTGTTCCCCACCTCCAGGCCAAGGGCGATGTCCGGGTGCGCGTGCCGGAACGC
>JAQBPS010000808.1 GCA_028287415.1 Bacillota bacterium
ATGTGGTAGAGGGCGGTGCCCAGGGCCGAGCCGGTCGCGGCGACGAACGGGTGCAGCAGCAGCATGGTGGCGACGTCGATCGCCATGGAGATCGACACGTCGCCCCGGGCCCCGCGAATGGCGACCCGCCAGAACTGGGCGGCCCACACCAGGACAGTCACGAGGGCCGCGGCGGGCACCAAGGTGACCGGCGGAATCAGGACCAGGCCCGGGGCCGGGAAGGCGAGGGGCAAGAGGAAGGCCGCCCCTGCCGTCACGATCATCGTGAGGGCCGTGGTAAGGACGGCGTTGGGCCTGCGCACAGCATCACGTTCCTTTGGAATCAAAATAAGTTTATGGCTCCCGCCTCCAGATTTTAGCCTGCTCAAACTCCGCCGGCGTGTTGCAGTTGAAGAAGAGCTGTTCGGGGTCGCCAAATTGGCGAATCTCAGCTTCGGTCACGGCACGGAGCAGCGCACCATCGAAGATCGACGTCAGGCGGAGGCGCCGGCTCTCCAGGTGCGCCTGGATGCGTGGCAGCAGCGAGCGGCTGTAGATGGCGTGCATCGGCTCAAACTCGCCGTCCAGCTGCGGTACGACGATATCGTGGCCGGGAGCCAACGCAGCCAGATGCCGGACCAAGGCCTCATTCACGAACGGCATGTCGCAGGCACAAAAGAAGGCATGATCAAAGCGGCTGGCGGTAAGCCCCGCCTCCAGCCCGCCGAGCGGGCCGAGGCCGGGCACGCGGTCAGCGGTCATGGGCAGGTCCAGGAAGGCGTAAACGTCGGGCGTGTTGGTCACCACCACGACCTGGGCAAACCAGCGTTGAAACCGCCGGGCGAGGCGCTGGACGAGCGGTTCGCCCTCAAAGTCCAGCAGGGCCTTGTTCACCCCCATGCGGCTGGACTTGCCACCTGCCAGAATCACGCCGCAGGCGTTCAGTTGGGCTTCCATGCGTGCGTCACCTCGTTCCATTTCGTGCGGTCGAGCAGCCAGTCGCCCGATGCATCGTCGGGCGTCCCGGGCAGCATCTGCACGGCCACGTTGTTGCGAGCCTTGAACAGGGCAACTGCCAATTGCAGCTGATCCGCCGCGGGCAGGTTCGTATGGAGATTATCACGCATTGTGCCGGCCAGGCTGCGTGCCTGGAACAACGTTGCGGGCGAGAGCAGCGCCTGGCGCAGGGCCTGGAGGAACTGCTGTTGCCGCCCAATGCGGGCGATGTCGCTGTTGGTCACCCCGTCGTACCGGAGCCGGACAAATTCCAGGGCGGTCTTGCCGTCCATCTGCTGGCGCCCGGCCGGGATGTTGATGTGCAGATCCTGATAGGGATCATCATAGACGTAATGTTTGTCGACCGTCATTTCGACGCCGCCCAGCTGGTCAACGATCTGGACGAATGCCTGGAAGTTCATCGACACGTAGTACGGACGGGGCACGCCCAACGCACTGCTGACGACTTCCGTGACGAAATCAGCACCGCCGGTACTGTAGGCGGCGTTGATTTTCGATCGCCGGCGGCTGCCCCGCCACCATCCGGGGGGCGCTGCCCTCCGCTTTGAGCGGGAGGCCGTCCCGTACGGTGGTCCAGGTGCGCCAGCCGGCCAGCGGGAGCAGGAGGACCAGGAGTAGCGCAAGGCGGCGGGACCAATACTGCGGGCGTTTATGCGGCCGGCGCTGCCGTGGGGCCTGGGGCTGGGCCGGAGCCGGAACTGTCGTTGCCAATCGCTAAGCCTCCGATCGGATCCGGGCTGTGGCGGGGGTAAATCCGCCACTCGTTAATTTCGTGATGCCGAACCACATTCCTACGTAGTGGTAGCACTCAGTCGGCGCCTGGACCGGCTGGTGCTGGCATGCTACCGCAAGGGATAGGCCGGTGCCTTCGCCGCCCACGTCCGCACCTCTTCGGTCAGGGGGATGCGGTGCAGGTCCAAACTCCCTTTTGCGGATATCGTTCCCCGTTTGGCAGGGTCGGGCGGCACGGCCTTACGCTCTGGGACATAAATTGGGGCGAGGTGAGTGATCGCCATGCAGGGTCAGTGGGGTCAGACCTGGTTTCCCGCTCGCACAAATGCCGGCCCAGAGGTTCCCCGCGGTTATGCCGTCGAGTTTGGGAGCGGCCGCGTGGTGGTGCAGGGGCCCGTTCTCCAGCCGCGCATACAAGCTAAACCCATACGCAAAGGCGGCTGAGGTAAGGGCAAATGACCCGTGTGGTCAGGGAAGTTAAGTGGTCGCGGTCAGCCCCCGTGACGGCCCAGCCGTCACGGGGGCCTCTGTCGTAACCTACTTGCTCCCGGCTCCCCATGCTTCGTAGACGGCCTGGGAGACCCTGGCCAGGGTGAGCGAGCCCTCGTTATCGTGGTAGAAACGGCGGTCCTTGCAATCCTTGGAGAACATGCTGAGCACGTAGGTCGCCGCGGGCGCCCAGATCAGGGCGACGTCGTTGCGCACGCCCCGTATCCAGCCGCTCTTGGAGGCGATTTGCACGGCTGGCGTGTCATCCTCCGAGTCGGTCTCCGGGAGGTACCGGTTGGTCAGTTCCTTGTGCTTCTGCCGCTTGAGAATATCGATCAGTTCCAGGCAGGCCTGCGGGTTGATCACGTCATGCCGGGCGATCAGCTCCATCAGCCGGGCCATGCCCGCCGGCGTGGCCTCACCGAGGGGCAGCTCCAAATGGATGCCGATCTTGCGGTTCATGCGGACGCCAAGGACCTCAAGCTCCCGCATGCTCTCGTTCAGCGCCGTAGTACCGCACAGGTCGACGAGCATGTTGGTGGCCGTGTTGTCGCTGACAACGATCATGAGGGTGGCGACATCCCGGATGCTCAGCTCGATGCCGGGGGTCAGGTCGCTCAGCACGCCGGAGCCGTCCACCATGTTGGCTGCGGTCAGGGTCAGCTTGTCCGAGAGGTCCCAACGGCCGAGGGAAGCGCCCTTGAAGATCTCGTACAGCAGGGGCAGTTTGATGGTGCTGGCCGGGTAAAAGCTGAGGCCGCCCTGGTGGTCGAACCGCTCGCCAGTGGTGAGGTTGACGGCGGCAATGCCGAGGGTGCCACTGAAAGCCTGGTCGATCGTCGCAACGCGGGATGCAAGGTCCATGCCGGGGACGCCTCCTCTGATGATCAGCAGTGCAGCGAACGCAGATGCCGCGCTACCCCTAAACGTTCGGCATGCGAAAATCTGCTCCTGCTACGAAGCACCGGGAAGTTCGGGCTCTACCATGCCTAGCAGCACACGGGTAAGCGACTCCATGCGGGCAGTCATATGGCGGATGTTGGTCAGGAGGCTGTGGAGGGCCAGGCCCCTCGCCCGGCTGTGGGGGTCCGCCACGCGTTCCGCCACCAGCCGTTCGAGTTCGGCCAGCGCCGCCTGGCAGTCGACGGCGACCGCTGGATCCGGAGCGCCCATCCCGAGTGCTGCCGCCACGACATCCTCCTTATAGCGGAGCACAGTTTTGAGGGCGGTGGCGACCGTGCCCAGTTCGGCGCCTGGCTGGAGCCCGCCTGTCTGCAGCAAGCTCTTGTGGATGTCCATGATCCGCTCCACGAACACAAACAACGAGGATTTGGTCTTCTCAAGCGGCAGGTGACTTGCCTGATGCGCGTCGGAGTCGTGGTAGAGGTCCAGCAGATACCGGGCGGCCTCCAGCTCTTTCAAGATCGCCGTCGCCTCGCCCTTGATCTGGTCCTTGTGGTAGTGCTCCGGCGAGCCCAGGCTGGCCAGGAGGTGGCTGCCGAACTTGTCGATGCCCTCCGAGGCCTCCTGCAAGGCTTCGCTCACACGCCTGGTGTAGTTAGGCGGGCGGATGAATCGGTTGACGAGGTAGCCGATCAGCATGCCGCCGGCGATGGCGCCGACCCGGGCCGCCGTGTAGACGAGAAAGTCGTGCTGGGGGCGGTCGAGGATGAAGATGACGGAGACGACCGCGCCCGCGGCGGCCTCGGTTAGTCTCAGTTGGGTGCACAGGCCCAGGGTGAGCACGACCCCGATCGCCATGGCGGATGCGGTCGGCCCGAGCCACCGGCCGAGCGCCGCAGCCATCGCCCCGCCGATCAGGTTGCCCGCAAGCTGCTGTAGGAAGGCGCTGCGCGCCCGGGAGACAGCGGGTTGGACGGCCAGGATCGCCGCAACCGCCGCAAAGGTGCCGTAGGCGGAGCCCAGCCACTGAAACGCGGCGAGCGAGATAAAGACTGCCAGGCCTGTCTTGATGATCCGGGCGCCCAGGAAGGGCCGGAGAACCCGCATGGGGAGATCCACCTGCATCACGCTCCAGCCAGTTATTGACAAATGCGCTTTGGATTTGTATAGTAATAATTACCAGTTATGGAACGGAAGGAAGTCGCCAAGGCGGTTTCCCAAGGGGGAGTTTATTTGTCCCACGAGTTGGTGAGCCCGGTATCGTCGACCCTCCTGGCAGATGTTCACTTCCAGGACGCCGAGGCCTCCCAGCTACTTACCGCCGCCCTCCGGGAGCATTTCCAGGCAGAGCAAAAGGGCGACAAGTACCTGCCGGTCTTCTTCATGGTCGGTGCGACCAGCTCCACGGGGGACGCTCTCGGTCCGTTTATCGGTTGGTTCCTGAAGCGCAAGGGGTTCACCGGGGAGTATCTGGGGGACCTGAACGAGCCGGTGCATGCCACGAACATCAAGGAAAAAGTGAACGAGGCCTGGCTGAAGGCGATGAAGCGCAACAAGTTCCCGTACATCATCGCGGTGGACGCAGCAGTGGGTCGCCCGGGCCGCATCACGCTCAACCGGGGCCCGCTCAAGCCCGGGGCAGGCATGGGCAAGACACTTCCACAGGTCGGCTCCGTCCATATCATGGGCGGCACAGCGCACTTCCCCTTCATGATCTGGTTCACCGGCCTGGACCAGACCGTGGCCATGGCTGAAGTGATCGCAGACGGCCTGCTGGCGTTCTACCAGGAGTACGAGTCCGGCCAGTTGCGCCGAACCGAGGCACCTCCGCACACGGGCTCCGCTTAGGCGGGGTCCTTTTCGCTTGACGGGGGCCGGACAGGTCGCGTTAACTAGGAGGAAGAGCCATCATCAGGAGGTGCCGGCATTGCTCAAAGTCAACGCGGAACGTCTCAACCAGCGCCTGGCCTTCTTGTCACAGTTCGGCAGCAGACCCGACGGGGGCGTCACCCGGTATGCCCTCTCGGCCGAGGAAAAGGCTGCGACCGACACGGTTGCGGGGTGGATGGCTGAGGCCGGCCTTGAGGTGCGGCGGGACGCTGTCGGCAACCTGTTCGGGCGGCTGGCGGGCAAGCGGCAGGGGCCCGCGGTGCTCACCGGCTCCCACCTGGACAGCGTGCCCAATGGCGGCAACTACGATGGGCCGGCGGGCGTGCTCTGTGCCCTGGAGGCCGTCGCAGCGATGAAGGAGCAGGGGATTGTCCCGGCGCTGCCAATCGAGGTGGTCAGCTTCATCGGGGAGGAGGGGAGCCGCTTCGCGTGGGGGCTGCTGGGCTCGAGCTTCCTGGCGGGCGAATTCCCGGTTGCGCAGATCGGCGAGTTGAAGGATCGGAGCGGGGTGACCCTGGCGGATGCGCTCCGTAGCTACGGGGCGAACCCGGAGGCGGCGCGTACTGCGAAGGTGGAGCCGGGCGCCTACAAGGCGTATGTAGAGGTGCACATCGAGCAGTCGGGGCTGCTGGAGGCGAGGGGGCTGCCGGTCGGCATCGTGAGCGGGATTGCCGGCATGTGCCAGCTGACGGGCGTGATTCGGGGTCGGGCGGAGCATGCGGGGGCCTGTCCGATGGAGCTGCGGCGGGATCCGATGCCGGCGGCGGCTGAGGTGGTCCTGGAGGTGGAGCGGGCGGCGCGGGAGTCGGGGCCTAGCACTCGTGCGACGGTTGGGTTTGTGCAGGCGAGGCCGGGTGCGGCGAATGTGATTCCTGAGTCGGTTGAGTTGAGTTTTGATATTCGTGATTTGGATGCGGAGCGGCGGGATGCTTGTGTGGAGCGGGTGAGTTCGTACTTCCGGGCGGTGTGTGAGCGTCGCGGGTTGAGCGGGGAGATGGTGCTTCAGCATACGTCTACGCCGATTCGTTGTGATGATGGTGTGGTTGGCGTAATGAGGGATGCGGCGGCGGTTGTTGGGGTGGAGCCGTTTGAGCTGGCGAGTGGGGCGGTTCATGATGGGGCTAATGTGGCTGCTGTGTGCCCGGTGGGCATGATCTTCCTGAGGAGTCGTGATGGGTTGAGTCATGCGCCTGGGGAGTTTACGTCGGTTGAGGATGTTGGTGTTGGTTGTCAGTTGTTGGGTGAGACGTTGGTGCGGTTGGCTGGGGCGTAGGGCGGTTAGGTTAGGCGGTCGGGCGCCGCTCGGAGTGTCCCTGCTCCATGGATACTGCGCCAACGGGCAGTAGGCTGCCTTACAGGGCGCCATTTTTCGGAAGCGCGGTTGCAGGGAACGCCATTAGGGACGCACCGCCCGAGAGCGACGCCAGTCGCACGAGCCCGGCAGGCGTTTCCTTTGGAAACGCCGAGAGGGGAATAATGGCGGCTGGCGGAGCGGCCAACTGCCCGTAAGCTCCGTCTCCGTACGTCGCTACGGGACACTGCCGACCGGCGCCCGCCCCCGGTGTTGCCCAGCCCCCCTTTTTGCCTGCCCGTAGAGTCTGTTAGGGGCCAGCCCCCATGACGTCATGGCCGGCATGGGGGCATCGGCTCCGGCGCAGGTTGGCCCTCTTGCACTGGAGCCGGTCAGGTTTCCCCGTCGAAGGCTAGTTGACCGTAACGAACGAAACGTCACCATTTTTCCGCCATTGGCAACGCAGGTGCAAAAATGGTGACGTTTGATGAGTGCCATTGCCTCTCCGTCCATAGTGTGAGCAGTACCGGTTAGCAGCTCAAGGTGGGAAATGCAGGCGGGGTGCGGTCTGCACGAATCCGGCTTGCGAACTGGGGACAGCTGCGTTCGCCGGGGGGCCCGCATCCAGGCCATTTGGTTGACATAACACGAGAAACGTCATCATTTTTCCTGCCTGGGCCATCGGGGCCATCGGCAGTGGAAAAATGATGACGATCCATGAGCAGCGAGTATGCCGCCCCCTTTCGTGCCCTTGCGATCGGCCATCCCCGGCCCGCTGCAGGTCGACCGGGCCGCTCCGTGTCGCACCTGCCCGCTGCAGGTCGCCCACAGCCGCGGTGAGCCCGCCATCTCTTCGACCCAGGGCCTTGAATGTTTTTCCACGCCGGGCCCCGCTCGCGAGTGTCCCTGGTCCACGGCTATTGCGCCAACGGGCAGTAGGCTATCTTACCGGGCGCCGTTTTTGCGGAACCGCGCTCATAGGGATCGCCTTGAGGGACGCCCCGCCCGACGGCGACGTCAGGCGCACGAGCCCGGCAGGCATTTCCTTTGGAAACGCCGAGAGAGGAAAAATGGCGGCTGGCCAACTTCCCGTAGGCTCTTCTCCGTGACGTCGCTACGGGACACTCGACCGGCGCCTGCCCCCTGTGTTCCCAGTCCCCCCTTTGTGAGGGGGCTATGGCGTTTCGACCAGGTTTTTTAGTTTTCCGAGGAAATGTCGGTCGTACTTGGCGACTCGGCGGGCCATGAACAGTTTTTCGATGAGGCGGCCGATCAACCCTTTCAGGTGGAACTCGTCTCTCAGCAGGACGACTGTGGCGCCCTCTTTGGGCGCCAGGAGGAAGGTCATGCGGTAGGTGGCTTTGTTGTCGGCGCCTTCCCACGCCAGGGTGCGGTTTTCGGCGTACTCCGTGACCGTAGCCTCGTAGCCGAAGCGCTTGGGGCCGCTCTGGCCGGTGACGCTGATGCGGCTGCCTTTGGCGAGGGGGCCGGGGGAGAGTACCCGGATCTCCGGGCCGTACCATTGCTTCATCCGCTCGGGCCGGAAGCGGTTCCAGACCCGGCTCGGCGAGGCATTGATCCGCTCTGTGGTGTCACAACGGGCCATCTCTTCGCACCCTCCAAACTTGACGCTTACCAGTCCTTGCTATTAGACTTTGGGATATACTAACCCAGATTTGGACGGATTGGTAGTGCCGGGGCGACCTGGCCGCACCGATAGAGAGGAGACGCGTACGTGCTTCAGGATGTAGAACGGGTTCTAATCTCCGAGGCGGAGATGCAGAAGCGGATTCGGGAAATGGGCGCGCAGATCTCTCAGGACTATGAGGGAAAGGACCTGGTGGTCGTCGGCATCCTCAAGGGCGCTGCGCTCTTCTGCTCCGACCTCTTCCGCTCGATCACGATTCCGGTCGAACTTGACTTTATGCGTATCTCATCCTACGGCGCCTCCACAAAGTCGACCGGCGTCCACCGCGTCCTGCTGGACCTGGACTACTCGCTTGAGGATAAGCATGTCCTGATTGTGGAGGACATCGTGGACACCGGGCTGACGATCAAGTTCCTGCTCGGCTACCTGGGCCAGCGTCACCCGGCATCCCTGCGGACCGCCACCCTGCTGGACAAGCCCAGCCGGCGCAAGCCCGAGGCCGCGGTGCCGATCGACTACCGGGGCTTCGAGGTGCCGGACGAGTTCGTCTGCGGGAACGGCCTGGACTACGCGGAAAAGTACCGCAATCTGCGGGATATCGTGATCCTGAAGCCATCAGTCTATAGCAAGTAGCACGCAAAAAGGCGGGAGTTTGATCCCGCCTGTTTGACCTAACGCCAAAACCCAGGAGGACGTATGTCTCATCATACTGATCTGATCGTGGTTGTCGACTTCGGAGCCCAGTACGGGCAGCTGATCGCTCGCCGAGTCCGGGAATTCAACGTGTACTGCGAGATCTGGCCCCACAACACGCCCGCCCAGCGTTATCAGGATGAGCAGGTCAAGGGCATCATCTTCTCCGGCGGCCCGTCGAGCGTTTACGGCGAGGGTGCGCCCAAGTGCGACCCGGAGATCTTCCGGCTCGGCATCCCCATCTTCGGCATCTGCTACGGCATGCAGCTGATGAGCAAGGAGCTCGGCGGCGACGTGCGGCGGGCCGAGCGCCGGGAGTACGGCAAGGCGATGCTGGCGGTCCAGGAGGCCGGCCACCCGCTCTTCGCCGGGCTCGGCGCCCAGACCCAGGTTTGGATGAGCCATGGTGACTCCGTGCTCGCGGCGCCCCCCGGCTTCCGCATTCTCGGCTCGACGGATAACACCCCGACCGCGGTCATCGGCGATGATGACCGGAAACTCTACGGCGTCCAGTTCCACCCGGAGGTGGTCCATACCCACCAGGGCAAGGAGCTCATGGAGAACTTCCTGTACAAGATCGTGGGCTGCACGGGTGACTGGACGACCGCCTTGTTTATTGATGAACAGGTGGCGAGCATCCGGGAGCAGGCGGCCGGCCGCAAGGTGCTCTGTGCCCTGTCGGGCGGCGTTGACTCAAGTGTGGCCGCAGTGCTTGTCCACCAGGCGATTGGCGACGACCTGACCTGTATGTTCGTCGACCACGGCCTGCTGCGCAAGGGCGAGGCGGAGCAGGTGGTCCGGACCTTCCGGGACCGGTTCCACATCAATCTCATCCATGTCGATGCGTCCGAGCGTTTCCTGTCCAAGCTCGCCGGGGTGACCGACCCCGAGCAAAAGCGGAAGATCATTGGGCGGGAGTTCATTTACGTCTTCCAGGACGAGGCCCGCAAGCTCGGCCAGGTCGACTTCCTGGTCCAGGGCACCCTCTACCCGGATGTGATCGAGTCCGGCACCGCCACCGCCGCCGTGATCAAGAGCCACCACAACGTGGGCGGCCTGCCGGAGGACATCCAGTTCAAGCTGATCGAACCCTTCCGGGAGCTGTTCAAGGATGAGGTCCGGGCTGTCGGCCGGGCATTGGGCGTGCCCGAGGAGATCGTCGGGCGCCACCCGTTCCCGGGGCCGGGGCTGGCAATTCGGGTGTTGGGCGAGGTCACCCCGGAGAAGCTGGCGATCCTGCGGGAGGCGGACGCCATCTACCTGGAGGAGATTCGCAACGCCGGCCTGTATGACCAGATCTGGCAGGCGTTCGCCGCCCTGCCCAACATCAAGAGCGTCGGCGTGATGGGCGACGAGCGTACCTACGCCTACCCGATCATCTTGCGGGCGGTTACCTCGGACGACGGCATGACGGCCGACTTCTTCCGCTTCCCGTGGGATGTGCTGGAGCGGATCACGAACCGGATCATCAACGAAGTGCCCCACGTTAACCGGGCCGCCTACGACATGACGTCGAAGCCGCCCGGGACGATCGAGTGGGAGTAACATAGGCCCGTGACAAGAAACCCCCGTGACGTCGGCCGTCACGGGGGTTTCGCATTGGTGGAGCCTCCGCGGGACATTTATATGGCCACGGATTGCGGGTTACACCGATTTATGGAGAAACACCGATTGATACATAAAAATATATATTTTACCTGGTCATCAGTGTTTGAATTTAAAATCCGTGAAACCCGTGAAATCCGTGGCCATTAAAGGCAACTACAGTAGCAGACAAGCGATCGATCAGCTACGTCGGTCCCGCTTTTTTTCGTTAAACCTCGAACAACAGGCGGTACGATTCGTACTTAATAGTGAGTGCATGAACATCCACAATTACAGCCCGGTGCTGGTGGGGGCTATCCGGTAGACAAGAGGAGCGTGTCGCCTATGACGGCAAAGGTGGTAAATGAAGCGGAGTTCAGCCGCATCGTGATCAACCGGGTACAGCAAGAGCGCCCGGATATCAAGGTGACCGCCGTGGGCAATTTCCTGCTGACGGTCGAGGCCGAGCCCGGCCGCCAGCGCATGGTCTCGATGGCGGGCCTCTACCGGGCTTACTGTGAATACCCGCTCGACCGGGACGAAGTGATCGGAAATTTCCTCAGCTCCCTGGTCTATGACGAACCGGCCGTGATCCGGGGCAGCTTCGCGGAGAACCGGCACAAGGTGATGCCCCAGGTGGTGCCGCCCACCCTGCTGGATTTCTGCCGGCGGGACAACCGGGAGCTCGCATCGGTGGCATTCATGGACGGCCTGGCGATCGCCTTCGTGGTAGATGAGCCCGACCGCTATGCGTACCTGCACCGGAGCGTCGCTGAGCAATGGGGTGTCGGTGAGACTGACCTGCTGACGGCAGCCATCGAAAACCTTCAGTCCCTGGACGACGAGGACTCGGCGTTCTACCAGTTCGGCCACGGGCTGCACACGACCCTCGCCTGGGAGACGTTCGACGGCTACGATGCCAGCCGGGTGCTGCTGACCCGTGAGCTGAACGAAATGGCGACCGTGGTGCCCGGAAACCCCGTGATCGGGCTTCCGCACCGTGATTACCTGGTCATGTTCGGCGATGCCGACCCCGAGTTCGTGAGCGTCATGGCGGAGCGGGTCCGTGAGCAGTTTGAGGAGCACAGCTATCCGATTACGCCGACCCTGTACACCCTGGAGGACGGGCAGCTGGTACCCTACGCCGGAGCGGAGCGCAGGCGGCCGGTCAACTAGCGCCGCAGGCAGGGACGCAGGCGAGCCAGCCCGAATCAAGCTGCTATATCCATATCAGGGGGCTGATGCCATGTTTCCACCCAGAACCGGTCGACTGATCGTCTCCTGCCAG
>JAQBPS010000811.1 GCA_028287415.1 Bacillota bacterium
AACACCGGCGGCAAGACGCTGCTGCTCAAGACGCTGGGACTGCTGGTGCTGATCGCCCGCTCGGGCATGCACATCCCGGTGGACGAGGGCTCGACCTTGTGCGAGTTTGCGGAGGTGTTTGCGGATATCGGCGACCAGCAGAGCCTCGAGCAGTCGCTTAGTACGTTTTCGGGGCACATCGCCAACGTCGCGCCGATGCTGGTGCAGGCGGGGCCGGGGACGCTGATCCTGCTGGACGAGCTGGGGTCGGGGACGGACCCGCACGAGGGCACGGGGCTGGGGATTGCGCTGCTGGAGGCGTTCCTGGCCAGGGGCGCTTATGTGCTGAGCACCACGCATCTGCGGGATATCAAGGAGTTTGGGCGGGTCACGGCCGGGTGCGCCATCGCAGGCATGGGCTTTGATGGCGCGACGCTCCAGCCCACCTATCAACTGGTGTACGGCACGCTGGGGGAGAGCCACGGTCTGGAGATTGCGGCCCGGCACGGGCTGCCGGCGGCTGTGGTGGAGCGGGCACGGGCGCTCGTGTACGGGGAGGATGCGCCCGGTCGGGCGCCGGGGCCGAATGAGACGGCTGAGCCGGGCCCGAATGACACGGTTGAGCCGGACCCGGTGTGGGACGGCGCGTCGGAATCCCAGCGGGGCCCGTCCCCGCAGCCGGGCGCGACCCCGACCTTGACCCCGACCCCGACCGTGACCCTGACCCTGACCTTGACCCCGACCCCGACCTTGACCCCGACCCCCGCCCGTGCACCCACCCCCGCCGCCGACCCCCTGGCGATGGTCGTGGAGGCCGTCTCCCCCAGCCGCTGTCGCCTTTGGCACAACGATGCCGTCCGCGAGACCACCATCCGCGACACCCTGCGCCGGCGAATGCCCGCTGGCCTCGTCGCAGGCGACCGCGTCCGGATGCGGGACGGCCAGGCCATCGAGGCCGCCAACCGGCGCAACTTCCTCGTCAGCCGCGACGCCGACACCGGCGCCGAGACCGTCGTCGCCGCCAACCTCGACCGCCTGCTGATTATCGTGTCCGCCCGCCAGCCGGACTTCCACGGCACCATGCTCGCCCGGCATCTCTTCTACGCCGAGAGCCACGGCGTGGCGCCGATCATCTGCCTGACCAAGTCCGACCTCGTCGCCCCCGATGTCGCCGATGAGTGGCTGAGCCCTTTCCGAACCATCGGCTACGAGGCGCTCGCCGTCAGCGCCGTCAAGTCCCGGGGCGTCGCTGATCTGACTGAGACGCTGGCCGAGAAGGTGACAGCCGTCATCGGCTACCCGGGCGCGGGCAAAACGACGCTGCTCGGCGCGCTGACCGGCGCGGTGCGGCCAGACAGCGCAAAGCCCCGGGCGCTTAACGTCGCCCGGGACTCCTGGCTGATCGATATGCCGGGCCTGCGTGCGCTCGGTGTGTGGAAACCCAATCTGTCTGCGGGTCTCCGGGAGTTCGCACCCTACCTGGGCCTGTGCGCCCACGCGGGCTGCCTCCATCGCCAGGAAAAAGGGTGCGCCGTCCGCCTCGCAACGGATACCGGTGCGATCCCCCGTCAGCTCTACGACCAGTACCTGGCCCTGCTTCACCAGATGCGGCTGGCGTGAGTGCTACACACTGACCTTCTCGTCCCAGGGGACCGTGTATGAGTAAACCCAGTCGTTCGACCGGGAGTTCGCAAAGAGCCCGAGGAAGACCGGCATCAGCAAGTCCCGGCACCAGCGCGCCATCGCCGTGGACGCAACCTTCGTCTGCCCGGTGCGCCGTGAAGCTGCGACCACCTTCTCCGCTCGCCCCCGCCGGAGCGCCTGGTACCTGGCAAACGCCTGCGCCAAATCGGGAATGTCCCGGAGGCACTTGGCCAGCACGATCGCATCTTCCAGCGCCATGGACGCCCCCTGCCCCGCATGCGGCGATACGGCGTGCACAGCATCGCCGACCAGCACCACGGGGCCCTTGTGCCAGGCCGGTTGACTGGGAATATCGTAAATCGGATACACACCGATCTCGCCCGTGGTCGCACGGATCATCTGCGCGATCAGCGGTGCATCGTCGCGGTGGAGGGCAAGGAGTCGCTGCCGCCACTCTTCGCTCGTGGTGGCCCTGAATGCCTCTCGATCCGGCTCACCCGGCCAGGCTACGTTACTGAACCAGTACGCCTCGCCCGTTGGTTTCACGAGGTAGCCGAAGAACGCTTGCTTCCCGAAGATCATCTGCATTGTACCCGGGGTCGGCGGCGCGGTAGCGTCCTGCGGCATGCCGCCACAACTCAGCATGCCCGTGTAGGACGGCTGCGGCGCATGCGGGAAGATCAGCTGGCGGGTGCGTGAGTGAATGCCGTCGCAGCCGACGAGGAAGTCCCCGGTCGCCTCTGTGCCGTCCGCGAAGCAGGCCGTGACCGGATGCGCACCGCCGATCCGGATTTCCTTCAGCTTTTTGCCGAACTGTACCGGGATGCCCTGGCGAAGGGCCTCGTCACGGATCGTCCGCGTGAGGAGCCCCCGTTTGATGACAACACCGGGATGCCCCTCGGCGCCGTTGCGCACCTCGCCGAGGTGCTTGAGGCTGCCATTCGCGAACACCATCCGGCGCGCTGGGAAGCCTTGTGCCGAGACTGCGCCCTCGAGGCCCAGCGTTTTCAGAACGCTCACGCCATTCGCCGCCGTGTTCAGGAAGAGGCCGGCATAGTCGGCCGGTTCGCTCTGCGCCTCATAAATAGTTGCATTGATGCCTGCGCGCCGCAGGAACAGTGCGGTCGCCGGGCCGACGATGCCGCACCCGATGATCAGCGCTTTCCGCCCCGTCAATGCGGTCTCATCGGATCGGGATGTGTGATTTTCCATGCTGACTGCTCCCCTTTTTGCTCTGTGAACGTACCGTCCTTGATCCGTTCGATCAGTTGGTGCAGCCACTTGACCTCTGCCTCACGCATGGTCAGGCTGTACTCCTGTTCGATGAGAAAGAGCCGGTCCACGAACTTCGCCGTCGCTTCGATGGCACTACGGATCTCAGCCACGTCGGCGGCGAGCAGTTTGCAGCGTTCCGCCAGTAAAGCAACGGCTTCCCGGGGCGCAAGGTGCCCCATGAAAGCGAGCCCCGCCGCGAACTGCGGGTACTCTTTGAACGGGGTGCGAATCAGAGAGCGCAGCCACTCCAGGAACTCAGTCCGCCCTGCGGGGGTGACTGCGTACACGGTTCGCTCCGGGTGCTTGGTATCCCTGAGGGTTTCCACTGGTTCAATGAGTTGATTTCGCACCAGTGCCTCGGTCACCGAGTAGAGTGATCCGGTATTGATCTTGATGCTGTCCGCGAGGCCGCGCTGCCGCATCACCGCACCGATCTCATAGGGGTGCATCGGCCGCTCATTCAGCAGCGACAGCACAGCCAGCGCCAACAGGTTGGATACCTTGCGTTTTGCCAACAGGTTTCCTCCTCATAGACTAGTCGATTTCGACTATACGTGTTCGACTATCCAAAGTCAACAAAAAAGCCCGACTCGGCGTTGCGAGTCGGGCTTGCGCTTTAACCGCCCCTAATGCCCCATGGCGAAAAACACTGCAAAGATGATCCCCACGACCCAGAGCGGCCAGGTCAGTTTGGCCCGCTTGCCTGCGAGTAAATTGATCACCAGGTAGCTGAGGAACCCGTAGCCGATGCCCCGCCCGATGTTATAGGTGAACGGGATCGTCGCCAGGGTGATGAAGGCGGGCAGCGCTTCTGTCACCTCACTCCAGTCGATCGCGGCCACTTGGCCGAGCATCAGGAACCCGACAACGATGAGGGCCGGCGCGGTCGCAATCGCCGGCACGACTGCGATCACGGGCGTGAAGAAGATCGAGAGCAGGAAGAGCACGCCTACGGTAATGGCGGTCAGGCCCCGCCGACCGCCCTCCCCAATGCCTGCCGCCGACTCGACGAATGTCGTCGCCGACGAGACGCCGAGCGCACCGCCGAGCACCGCCGCCAGGCCGTCGACCGCCAGCACCCGGTTGAGGCGGGGAATGCGCGGGTTCTCCGCGGTGACGTACCCCGCCTGCTCCGCCAGGCCGACGACGGTCCCCATCATATCGAAGAAGTCGCTCATCACCAGTGTGAAGATGATCGGGATGTAGGCGAGCCGGAAGGCGGCGGGGAACGCAGCGAGCGTGAAATGCGGCATGACCGGTTGGCTGATGATGCCCGTCGGCGGCGCCTGAATGCCGGTCAGCATGGCGAGCGCTGTTGCAAAGAGGATGCCGACGAGGATGGCGCCCTTCACCTTGCGGGCCATCAAGATGCCGATCACCAACACCGCGGCGAGGGTGATCATTGGCCCGGGGTGCTGAGCGCTCCACGGGGCGTACGTGATCAGCGTCGCTGGACTGGCGGTCACCAGGCCGGCGTTGATAAAGCCGATCAGGGCGATGAACAGGCCGATGCCGCCGGCGATCGCGCGCCTGAGGTTGAGCGGAATCGCGAGGAAAATCACCTCACGCAGGCGGGTGGCGACGAGCAGCAGAATGATCAGCCCCTCGATCACCACGAGCGACATGGCGACATCGTAGGGGATGCCCATGCCGATGATCACTGCGAACGTGATAAACGCGTTCAGCCCCATGCCCGGCGCCAGTGCGATCGGGTAGTCGGCCCAGAGGCCCATCAGCAAGGTGATGATGCCGGCGGTCAGACCCGTCCCCACGATGATCGCAGCCTTGTTGGCACCCGGTGCGTTGCCCAGGATGCTCGGGTTGACGAACAGGATGTACGCCATCGTCATGAAGGTGACGATGCCGGCGACAATTTCCGTCCGGGCGGAGGTGCGCTGTGCGGCCTGCCGCCCCGCCGGCTGTTGTGGTGTATCGGCCATGTGAATCTGTGCCCTCCCTGGATTGTGCGAAGATGCGCCCGGCTACCTTACGGTGCCCAATTATCCGTAGCGTCTCCGCAACCGGCGGGTCATAGACCACCGATCCGAGGGAATGGCACAGATCCGGGGACGCGGGCTGATCAGTCGCGGCCGAGGGGCCCGCGGGCCATCAGGCGCAGAAAAGCGCTGACCGCGGCAAAGTCAAGCTCGCCCATGCCGGCGGTGCGGGCGCCGGCGTAAGCCTCATGTGCGCCCGACGCGGTCGGCAGCGCCGCACCCAGCCGATGCGCCTCGGCGAGGGCAAGCCCCAGGTCCTTCTCCATCAGCTTTAGCTGGAAGGCGGGAGCGAACTGCTCGTTCAGCATGATCGGCGCCTTGAGCTTCACAATCGGTGAGGCGACGGGACCCTCGCCCAGCATGGCCGCGACCTGCTCACGGTCCAGCCCGAGCCGCTCGCCAAGGGCCAGCCCCTCGGCGACCGCGGAGACGAGCGTCGCCGTCACCATGTTCGAGATCACCTTGGCCCCGGCGCCCGCACCGACCGGGCCGAAGTGGGTGATGCCGTCGCCCATCGCAAGCATGACAGGGCGGGCCGACGCCACGGCATCGGCCGACCCGCCCGCCACGAAATGCAGGGTGCCCTTCGTGGCGGGGCCGACGCTGCCCAGCACGGGCGCATCGATGAACTGCACGCCGGCGGCCTCAGCGGCTGCGGCGAGCTTGCGCACCGCCTCCGGCCCGATGGTCGAGCATTCGACCCAGACGGCGCCCTTCGGGGCGGCGGTCAGGAAGCCGTCCGGTCCCAGCGCCACCGCTGCAACGGCCGCCGGGCCTGACAGCATCGTGACGATACAACTGGCCTCCGCCACCGCGTTATGCAGGGACTCGGCCAGGCGTCCGCCCGCTTCCGTGAGGGCCGCGCCACGGCCCGGCGAGCGGTTCCAGCCGCTTACAATGAAGCCCTTGCGCGCCAAATTAAGGGCCATGGGGAGCCCCATCGCTCCCAGCCCGAGAAACGCTACGTTATGTGTACCCATCGCTAAAAGACCTCCAAGTTTGGTTTAGGCGGGACGGCCGGTCTGCACCTCCTGCATGTAGCGGTCGCGGCCGGGAAACCCGTCGCGGGACTCGATCAGCGCCAGCAGCGCCCGGCGGTCGTAGTCGATCCGGATGCTGGTCGCGCTCAGGCGATCGCCGTCCAGTTCGAGCAGGGTGTAGGCGGGGCGGGGGTCGCCGTCGTAGGGGATGCCGACCGAGCCGGTGCTGAGGATCAACTTGCCGGATTCAGTGCGGAACTGATAGGCCACATGCTGGTGACCGCAGGTGATGAAACCGGCCCTCACGCCCACGAAGACGCCCGGCTCTTGCTCTTCCGTCCAGGGGAAGAGGTACTCTTCGATGTTGCGAGGCGAGCCGTGCACGCAGAGCAGTTCGCCGCCGCCGGGCAGCGGCTCGGTGTGGGAGAAGGGGAGCCGGCTGAGGGCGCTCAGGTCGCGGTCGCCGCAGGCGCGCAGCGCATAGTCCAGGAGGGGCTGCAGCTGCGGCTTTGGCGCACTCTTCGCGAAGAACTCGTCGGTGTTGCCCCGGATGGTCGTCGCACCGAGTTGCTCCAGCGCATCCAGGCACTCGGCGGGCTGCGGGCCCTTGAAGATCTGGTCGCCCAGGTTGATGACGCGATCGGGCTTGGCCCGGTCAAGGTCGCGGAGCACCGCCTCCAGCGCGGCATAGTTGCCGTGGATGTCCGAGATGATCGCAATCCGCATCACGGATTACCTCCCTTCAGCCGTTATCGTTTATTCTTTCCCTGATCGCTGCGGGCTTCCTGCCTTGTAGCGCAGAATTTGGGGCGCGGCTGCGTCGGGCAGGGGCAGTGCCTACAACCCGAGTCTCCGCTTAACGGGTTCTACGGCTTATTCTTAAGCGGGCGCCGCCATCGTCCGCGCCGCTGTAATGTTCTTTTTGTGGCGGTGACCAGGTAGGGCTGTGCGGCATGCCTCCGGCAGCGTCGGGGCCAGGGCGATGGGCCCCGACGCAGATGCGGCCGGGCCCATCGCCCGAGTCGTCTAATAGGTCGCCGTCTGCGGCCGCTGCCGAAGCAAGGGCTCCGACACC
>JAQBPS010000813.1 GCA_028287415.1 Bacillota bacterium
CGTGTCGGAGATCACCCGACTCTCCGAAGAGGTGGAGCAGCAGAAGCAGCTGGTGCGGCTACTCACCTCCAAGTACACTTTCGCTGAGATCGTCACCGACAGCCCTGTGATGAAGCAGGCGGTGGAGCAGGCGATGCGGGCGGCAGAGACGCTCGCTACAGTTCTCCTGCGAGGCGAAAGTGGCACGGGCAAGGAGCTGTTCGCCCACGCCATCCACAACGCATCGAGCCGGCGAGGTGGCCAGTTCATCCGCGTCAATTGCGCGGCGCTCGCGGACACGCTGCTGGAGTCGGAGCTGTTCGGCCACGCCGACGGCGCCTTTACCGGGGCCCGCAAGGGCGGCAAGCACGGCCTGTTCGAGGAGGCAAACGGCGGTACAATTTTCCTGGATGAGATCGGGGAGGTGTCGATCTCCCTCCAGGCGAAGCTGCTGCGGGTGCTTCAGGAGAAGGAGATCGTGCGGGTGGGCGAGGCGAAGCCCGTCACCATCAACGCCCGCGTGATTGCGGCGACCAACGCACCGCTGGAGGATCTCATCACGCGCGGCGGCTTCCGGGAAGATCTGTATTACCGGCTGAATGTGGTCCCGATTGTGATTCCGCCGCTGCGCCACCGCACCGAGGATGTGCCGGCGCTGGTGGCGCACCTGATCGAGAAGTTCAACGCCGAGTATGGCCGCAACGTGCAGGGGATCTCACGTGCGGCCATCCAGGCGCTGTTTGAGTACCGCTGGCCGGGGAATGTGCGGGAGCTGGAGAACATCGTCGGGCGTGCCATGATCGCCATGGCGATGGGCGACACAACGATCGAGTCGCGGTTCCTGCCACCGCTGGGTCCCGGGCGCCCCGGCGCGACCGCACCCGGTGCCCCCGCCGCCAAGGCTGCGCCCGCAGGGGCGACGCTTGACGTGGTCGTCGGGGCCGCGGAGCGGGCTGCCCTGGTGCGCACCCTCGAGGAGACACGCGGCAACAAGACCGAGGCTGCACGGCGTCTGGCGATCGCTCCCCGCACGCTCTATTACAAGTTGGAGCGGCATGGGCTGCTGTAATGTCGTTATTTGTCGAAGAATCCCAGTCGGTCGGTGCAGGACGTCTGCGCGCCCAGAGCGAACCGAATCTGTTGTGTCGATATAAGGAGGGGGCAGGGCTGCAAGAACCACACCGGACGTTCGCGCCCCTGGGGGTCGGCGAGGCGCTGGACGCCGCGCTGCGTCTGTACCGCAATGCAGCCCTCCCGATCATGGGGTTGTCCGCCCTCTTTGTCGTCCCGTACACGATTGCCGGCCTATACATCAATCCGACCGCCACCGGCAACATGCTGGCCGCCCCGTTCCTGAAGGCGGCGGGCAAGCCGGTGCCGCTCGCACCGCCGCAGGCCGTCACCGGGCCGGGCATTGTGGCCGCCATTGCCGCGGCAATTCTGGCCCCGCTCGTATACTGCGCCCTGGTCCGCATCGCTGACCAGGCCCGGCGCGGCGAGCCTCCCGCCATGGGCAAAGCCCTGGTCTGGAGCCTGCGGCGCCTCTTCGCGCTGCTCGTCACGGGCCTGATGTCGGTGATCGCAGTCGGCATTCTCTCTTTGGCCGCAATCTTCCTCAGCACCACACTGATGGGCCTCGGCATGCTGGCGGTGAGCGGCGGCAACTCCGCCGGTCAAGGTATCTTCGCAATGATATGGACGGTCGTGGTCTTTGTCGGCTCGGCCCTACTCTTGCACGGGGTATGGCTCTCCTTTGTGTTCGTGCCGCACGTGATCCTGCTGGAAAACCGCGGCTACTTCCGCGCGATCGGCCGGTCGCTCTCCCTTGCCGTGCCCCGCCTGTTCCGCACCATCGGGGTGGTCTGGTCGGCTGTGCTGCTGACACTCTCGCTCTCATACGTGGCGAGCCTCCCGCAGTTACTGTGGGACCAGGCGGTCGGCGCGACCGGCATCAATGTCGTGCTGAATGTGGCGCAGGGCGTCGTGCGCATCTTCACCTTCCCGCTCCTGGCCCTGATTACTACCGTTGCATACCACGATTTCCGGCTGCGCGCCGAGGGGCTGGACCTGGCGGAACGGCTCCGCAAGCTGGAGGGGGAGGCGGGCCATGCGTAAGCTGATCCTGGTTCTGCTGCTCCTGCTGGCCCTGCCTTTGGCAGCCGCCGCGGCGCCAGACTCGCTTGCCCTGCCGGACTTTGCGAATCGCCTGGAGGGCGCCGCCGCCGCCGTTGAGCAGAACCGCCCCGGCGATGTCGGCCAGCTGCTGGCGGACCAGGTCACCGTTGCTGCGCCAAGCGGCCCCATCGTGGTGGACATGCGCTGGGCCACGGCGCAGCCGGCGGGCTCGTCCCTGTCGGCACAGCAGCGCACGCGTGTCGCGGAGCAGCTGCGGGCGATGGCGCGGGAAGCCCGGCAGGTTGAGCGTACCGGCCAGGCCGGCCTTGACGCCCGGCTCAGAGTCGCGGCCGGCGATCGGCAGCGCCTCGATCAAATCCTGCAGCCCGCCCCGCCGCCAGAGCCGCCCGCCTGGGTACGGCGTCTCTTGGATGCTCTGCTATGGGGAAACCGGCAGTGGCAGCGGCTGGCTGACTGGTGGGGCCGGCAGTTCGCATGGGTGCCC
>JAQBPS010000013.1 GCA_028287415.1 Bacillota bacterium
TGGTCGCCGTGCTGGGCCCCGGCCTGTGGAAGCTGATCGCGGTCATCGGCATTACCACCTGGACCGACTTTGCCCGGGTCGTGCGGTCGGAGACGCTCGCAATCCGTGAGAAGGATTTCGTCGGCGCTGCGACCGCCCTTGGCGGCAAGAGCCTGCGGATTCTGGTCCGGCACGTGCTGCCAAATGTGGCCTCCTCCGTGATCGTACTGTCAACGCTGGCGGTGGCGCGCACCATCCTGCTGGAATCGTCGCTGAGCTATCTCGGCATGGGCGTCCCCCCGCAGATTCCCGACTGGGGCTACATGCTGGCCGACTCGAAGGACAACCTCCAGACGCATCCCTGGCTCGCAATCTTCCCGGGGGTCGCGATTCTGCTCACGGTACTTTCCGTGAACCTCGTAGGCGACCGCCTCCGTGACGTGCTCGATCCAAAGATTGACTAGGAGGGACAACGCCTGTGAGCCATGCCGAGTACGATGTGATCTACGAACGCAACGTGAGGGTCCCGATGCGGGACGGCGTTCACCTGGCGAGCGATCTCTACTACCCGGCACGGAGCGGCAAGGCGCTGCCCGGGCCGTTCCCGGTGATTGTGGAGCGGACCCCGTACGACAAGCTGGCCACCGACGCTGTGAAGCAGGCCAAGTTCTTCGCCCGCCGGGGCTACATGGTGCTTTTACAGGATGTGCGCGGCCGCTATGCGTCAGAAGGCGAGTTCTACCCCTTCCGGGATGAGGCGCCCGATGGCGTCGACACCTGCGCATGGGTCGTGGCCCAACCCTGGTGCGACGGGCGGATCGCCACCGTCGGCCTGTCGTACGGCGCCTGCACCGAGACCGCCCTGGCCGCGGCCGGTGCGCCGGGTGTGGCTGCCCAGTTCATCGCTGAGGGCTACCACAATTACCACAACGGTGCGATGCGGCAGGGCGGCGCCATGGAGCTACGCTTCATGATCTACGGGTTTCGGATGGCTGCGAACGGCAGCCCGGAGGCGGCGCAGGACCCGGTGGTCAAGGCCAGCCTGCTCAAGGCACACCGAGAGGTGGCGAAGTACCTCCGCTACACGCCCATGAAAAAGGGGCAGACCCCGCTTCGCTTCACCCCGGGCATTGAACAGTGGGTGCTGGACGTGCTCCAGCACGGGGAGTACAGCCCGTACTGGTCTGAGCCCGTCGCCTACAGCATCGTGGACCGGTACGACCAGTACCCCGACGTGCCCGTCTACTGGCTCTCCGGCTGGTACGACACCTACATCCGCTCTACGATTACAAATTTCAACGAGTTCCGGGCGCGCAAGCAGAGCCCCCAGCGGCTGATCATGGGGCCCTGGATCCACGGGGTCGCGTCGATCGGTCAATCCTACGCCGGGGACGTCGACTTCGGGCCGGACGCGGCGGTCGATTATGATGACCTTCGGCTCCGCTGGTTCGACCACTTCCTGAAGGAAGCGGAGACGGGCGTGCTCGCAGAGCCGCCAGTCAGGATCTTCGTGATGGGCGGTGGTTCAGGGCGGAAGAACGAGGAGGGCCGGCTCGATCACGGGGGCCAGTGGCGGTACGAGCACGAGTTCCCCCTCCCCCGGGCCGTAGCGACCCCGTTCTATCTGCGGGGTGATGGGCTGCTCGCCACGGCGCTGCCAGCTGCGGCGGAGCAGGCGAGCAGCGCCTACGTGTACGACCCGCGCGACCCGGTGCCGACGATCGGGGGGAGCATCTCCGCGGTGCCGCATGTGATGCCGGGCGGCGGCTTCAATCAGCGGGGCCGGCCCGACGTGTACGGCGCGACAGATGACCTGCCGCTCGGCCTCCGCCCGGACGTGCTGGTCTTCTCCACCCCGCCCCTGGTGGCGGATGTGGAGGTGACCGGCCCGATGAAGGTGGTGCTCTATGCCTCCTCGACCGCAGTAGACACCGACTTTACGGCGAAGCTGATCGACGTGTACCCGCCGAATCCGGACTACCCGGATGGGTATGAGTTGAATATCTCGGATTCGATTATCCGGGTCCGTTACCGTGATGACTGGGATCAGCCGGCGCCCATGGTGCCCGGCACGGTCTACCCGCTTGCGATCGAACTGTACGCGACGGCCAACCTGTTCCGGAAGGGGCACCAGATCAGGCTGCACATCTCGAGCAGCAATTTCCCGCGGTTCGACGTCAATCCGAACACGGGGGCGCCGCTGGGGACCGGGCAGGTGGCGGTTGCGGCGACGCAGACGATCTACCATGATCCGGCGCACCCCAGCCACATCCTGCTGCCGCTCGTGCCAGGCGCAGCATAAAAATGAGGCGGGCGCCCCACTCGGAGTCGCCCGCCTTCGCGTATTGCGCCGCTATGCCTCGTTCCAGCCCAGATGCCTCGCCGCCTTGTCCGCAGCCTCACTGCCCTCCCGCACGCAGTCGGGCAGCCCCACGCCGCGGTAAGCCGCGCCCGCCAGGTAGAGGCCCGGCGCCCGCTCCAGCATCGCCTCGATCTCCGCGACCCGGTCCAGGTGGCCGACCTTGTACTGCGGCATCGCCCGCCGCCAGCGGGCGACCGTGGTCACAACGGGTTCCGCCTTGAGGCCCATGATCTGCCGGAGACCCTTGAGGGCCGTCGCGACCAGCGTCTCATCGGACTCCTGCGTCCAGTCCTTGCCCACGCCCCGCCCCACGAAGCAGCGAATCAGCACCTTGTCATCCGGCGCCGCATGCGGCCACTTCACCGAGACCCAGGTGCTGGCGCTCACGTCCGTGCCCGCCCGCATCGGCACGAGAAAGCCCGAGGCGTTCAGCGGGTGGTCCACATCCGCCTTGTTGAAGGCCAGCGAGACGATCACCGAGTTGCCGTACGGGATCGCATTCAGCTTCCCGGCCGCGTCCGGCAGGAAGCCGCCGATGAGGTCCGCCGCCGTGTACGCCGGGGTCGCCAGAATCACGGCACCGGCCGTCACCCGCACCCCGTTGCTCAAGGCGACTTCATAGCCCTCCGCTGCGGGCTCTACAGCGGTGATTGCCGTGTTCAGCAGCACCTTCACCCCGTCACACGCCTCCACCAGCGCGTCCACAACCGTCCTGAGACCGGTGGGCACCGTCTGAAAGGCGCTGCCGGTCGGGCCCTTGGGCCTGTTCGCCTTGTTGCGCCGACCCTGGAGCAGCAGGCT
>JAQBPS010000014.1 GCA_028287415.1 Bacillota bacterium
CTCCCGCCGGATCGCCTCCCAATCGGTCTCCTGCGATAGCACCAGGGAGAGGCCGGCATCCTCGCGAATGAACGCCAGCCGCTCTTGCGGGTACGCCGGGTCGAGGGGCACATAAGCGCCGCCCGCCTTGAGGATCCCCAAAATGCCGATGACCATTTCCAGCGAGCGCGGCAGGGAAAGGCCGACCAAGACCTCGGGTCCCACACCCTGTTTCCGCAGGGAGTGGGCCACCTGGTTCGCCCGGCGATTCAGCTCCTGATAGGTGAGGCGTTGCTCGCCATAGACCAGTGCCACGGCATCCGGAAGTTGTGCGACCTGGGCTTCGAACAGATCGATCAGGGAGTGACACGGCGGATAATCCCTGGTATCGTCGTGCCACTCGACCAGCTGCCGGCGCTCCCCCTCCGCCAGCAACGGGAGTACGGCTACCTCCTGGTCGGGGTCAGCGACAACCGCCTGAAGCAGGTTCAGGTAATGCCCGGCCATGCGGGCGATCGTGGATTCGTCAAACAGGTCGGTGCTGTACTGCAAGGCGCCAAGCATGCCATTCGGCGATTTCGCCATGTAGAGCTTGAGTTCAAACTGCCCTTCCTGCTGCTGCATCGGAAAGGACTTCATGATCAGGCCGCCCAGGTTCAGGCTGACCTGTTGATCGCCCATGAAGAAGGCCGACAGATCCTGCTGTTCAAGCCGCGCCGCCCGCTGTAAGGCAAACAGAGCCTGAAACAGGGGCGACCGGCTCGGGTCCCGCTGCGGTTGCACGCGGGAGGCGAGGAGCGGGAACGGGTAATCGGCGCGGGCGATCGCCTCGGATGTCGTCGTGCGCAGCTGCCGGATCAGGGTGCGGAACGAAGGTGCCCCGGAAAAGTCGCCCCGCAGTACCACCGGGTTTGCGAAGTACCCGGCAGCCCCTTCGAACTCGGCCCGGCTGCGCCCTGCCGTGGGTGTGCCCACCACGATATCATCCTGGCCTGAGTACCGATGCAGCATCACCTGGTAGGCGGCCAGCAGCGTTACGAAGAGCGTGGCGCCTTCGGCTTTGGCCAGCGCTTCAAGCCGGTCACTCAGGCCGCTGTCGACCTGAAAGGTGAATGTGGCTCCCCGGTATCGCTGCACAGGCGGCGCCTGGTGGTCCGTCGGCAGGTTCAGGACCGCCAATTCGCCCCCCAGCTCGTCCAGCCAGAATGCCTGTTGCTGCTCCCCCTCGGCGCTTTGCAGCAGGTCCGCCTGCCAGCGAACGAAGTCGGTATACTGCGCTTTCAGGGGCGGCAGGGCTGCTGCTGCGTTTCCGCATGCCTCGGCGTACAGCACCCCGAGATCCTCGAGAAGCACGGACTGCGACCAGTAATCAACCGCAATGTGATGAACCGCAAACAGCAGGATAAACTCACCGGATGCCAGGTGAAACATGGCCACGCGGGACACCGGGCCACGCTCGAGATCAAAGGGACGGTGGGCCTCGAGGGTGATGCGCTCCTGCAACTCCTGCTCGCTCCAGGTCGCAGCATCAACGACGGCGAGGTCGACCGTGGGTTCGCTGCCGACCCGTTGGACCGGCTCCCCGTTCTGGACGTGGTACGTGGTGCGCAGGATCGCGTGCCGCCTGGCGAGGGCCGCGAAGGCTCTTTCCAGAGCGCTCAGATCCACCGCAGAGATAATGCGGGCCGTGAAAATCGTGATATATGCCCAGCTGTCCGGGGCGAGCTGATTCATGAACCAGAGCGCCTTCTGATTGTGGGAAAGGGGGTGTATGGTTTGCTGAGCTTGATTGCGAAGGCGTCGGGCCAATAGCTCACGCTTCTGATCAACGGACTGCGTGCTCATGGCTAACCGTCACTCCTTCTTCTCTTCGTTGTAATGCCTCAGCAAGGCATCCACCTGATCTTCGGGAAGCTCGTCGAGCATTCTCAGCAACTCATCCGGGTCTTCAACCCCGCTCACCTCTGCCTGGAGCTCCCAGGCCTGGCTCGCAACGGCGGTGCGGTCCGGCGCCAGCAACTGCGGCACCAGCTGTGCGGCCAGTTGTGCGAGAGTGGGTCCGCGCATCAGATCGCTCATGGACAGGACGATCGCCAGATCGGTTTCCACCATGTTCTTGAGCTCCAGCGCCATGATGGAATCCAGGCCCAGGGTATTGAGGGGCTGCTGCGGGTCGACTTCGTCGTCGTCCAGCACCAGGATCCAGGCGACCTGTGCGTGCAGGTAGTCCTGTAGCAGCGCCGTGCGGCGGTCGGGTTCCGCCGCCAACAGGGTGGTGCGGACCGAAGAGGCGGGCGCCGCGGTCTTTATGCGGGCGGGCGCGTCCGCCGTCGCAACCGATTGGGCTGCTTGAGCCGGTGCAGCCGCTTGGGCCGGTACAGCCGCTTGGGCCGGTGCAGCTGCAAACCAGTACCGCTGGCGCTGCCAGGATACGCGGGCAGTGCGACATGCGAACCACCCGTCGGGTAGAGCAACTGCCAATCGACGACGAATCCGAGGGTGTACTGGACACCCACCGCTGCCAGCAATGCGCCAGGCGCTTCCGGATCACAGTGG
>JAQBPS010000023.1 GCA_028287415.1 Bacillota bacterium
GTATTATTCGTGGGCTTCAACCCCGGTGAGCGATCGGCACAGATCGGGCACTACTACGGCTACCCGGGCAACCGGTTCTGGTGGCTGCTCTGGCAGTCGGGGCTGACCGACCGGCTGGTGCCGCCTGAGGAGGACCACACGCTGCCCGGCCATTACGGTTACGGCCTGACCGACATTGTGGAGCGACCGAGCAAGTCCAGTGGCGACCTTGCGGGCTGGGAGCTGCGTTCAGGAAGAAGAGCCCTGATCCTGGAGCTTACGCAATATCAGCCGCGGATCGCATCCTACAATGGTAAAGGCGTATACGCTGCCCTGACGGGCAAGAAGAAGGTCGACTATGGCTTACAGGGAGAACAGGTCGTGCCAGGCGTACTTGATTTCGTCGCAGCGTCTCCCAGCGGTCGCAGTCGCGAACCACTTGAGCTGAAGCTATCTCTCTACAAACAACTTAGAGACATAACCATGAAGGTATGTGCTGGTGGTGCCTACACCTCCTAGCTGTGAGGCAGTTCCGCCCAGTCCTCCAGCTGCTTGGTCAGCCACCTGACGTGGTCCAGCATCTCCGGGTCGTCGAGCAGGACCGTCCATGCCTGCTCAGCAGCCGCCACGAACTCAGGGCGCAGTTCCGCCAGCTTGTACCGTTCCGTCAGCGGACAGACGCCCTCGGCGAACGGTGAGAAGCGCATCTCCAGGTGCCCGTCCTCGTGCAAGTAGGGCACCAGGGGGTAGGTGCGGCACTCGAACGGCCGCTTCTCCCGCTCACCTGCGCACAGGCCTGTACACCGCAGGAACGGCACCTGCCGGTGATGCTTCCAGGAGGGGGCGAAGTCGTAGGCCTTCGTCGAATGAAAGTCGAAACTCGCCCACTCCTCGGTGCCGTCAAAAAGCGGCAGCTCGCCGGGGATGAGGTAAACGCCCACGCCGGGGGCGTAGTCTTTACAGCAGCGGTTCCCGCAAAGGGTGCCGCAGTCGAACGGCAGCGGCGTCTCGTCGGCCAGGATGCGGCGGGCCTCTGCGATCAACTTGGTATCAGCCATCGGGCGGCCTCCTCTGGGGTCGTAGACCCTTATGATACCACATGCACGGCCCGCCGCCGGGCTGGAAATATGGTAGGATAGGGTTGTCAATTCGGCTCCAGAAGGAGACTTTCCAAACATGGCGCTACTGGGATTTATCGGACTCGGCCGCATGGGTCGCCACATGGCCCGCAATTTGCTGAAGGCCGGGCACACCGTTACCGTCTTCAACCGGAGCCAGGCCGCTGTCGATGACCTGGTCAGCGAGGGCGCCCGCAAGGCGGAAAACCCCGCCGACGTGGCCCGCAACGCCGACATACTCTTCACCTGCCTGACTACGCCCGACGCGGTGGAGGCGATCATGCGGGCGGCACTCGAAGCTAGCCGTGCCAATGCCATCTTCGTCGACCACTCGACGATCGGGGTATCGGATGCCCGCCGCATCGCTGCCATGTGCGAAACCAGAGGCGTCCGCTTCATCGATGCGCCGATCAGCGGCGGCCCGTGGGGCGCCGAGGCCGGCACGCTGACGATCATGTGCGGCGGCGACCAGTCCACGTACGATGAGGTCCTCCCCTACCTCCAGGCCGAGGGCAAGCAACTGTACCTGCTCGGCCCGGTCGGCGCGGGTTCGGTCGCCAAGCTCTGCAACAACCTGCTGGTTGGCATCCACAGTGCGGCAGCATCGGAGGCATTCGTGCTGGGCGTCAAGGCCGGACTCGATCCGAAGGCCCTCTATCAGATCATCAACGGGGCGACCGGCAACTCCAAGCAGATCGAGCGCAACTTCCCGCAGTTCATCTTTCCCGGCAACTTCGAGGCCGCGTTCTCGATCGAGCACCTGCACAAGGACGTGGCCCTCGCCGTCAACCTGGGCAAGGAGCAGAACGTGCGGATGCTCCTTGGTGCGCTGACTCAGCAATTGCTGGAGGAAGCCCGTGCGTTGGGCCATGCCCAGGAGGATGTGGCAGCGCTGATCCGCCCGCTTGAGCAGTTGAGCGGGGTGAAAGTGCGCGCTTAAGAGCCGGACATTGATTTCGCCGCAGATTTCGCAGATTACGCTGATTTCAAACCCGACGCAGATTACCACACCAGATATATTATTTTTATATTTTTAATGTCGAATCTGCGAAATCCGCGAAATCTGCGGCTTATAAAACTCTCAACCCCTGGCAAAGCTAGCGTGAGCGAGATCGCCACGTTCTGGAGGGGAAGCCTCATGCCAGAGGATTCAGCTGGGTTCGCAGATATGGGCATCGATCCGGCCATTCTAAAGTCCCTGGAGGAGATGGGCTTTGAGGAGCCCTCCCCGATCCAGGTCGCTGCGATCCCGGCGCTGCTGGAGGGGCGGGACGTAATCGGGCAGGCGCAGACCGGCACCGGCAAGACCGCCGCTTTCGGCATCCCCCTGCTCCAGCGGCTGCGCCCCGACATGCAGCGGCCACAAGCGCTCGTACTGGCGCCGACCCGGGAGCTTGCACTGCAAGTGGCCGAGGAGATCGGCCGCATCGGCAAGCACCTGCGCGTTCGGGAACTGGCCGTGTACGGCGGCACCCCCATCGATCGGCAAATTCGCTCGCTGCGGGCCGGCGTCGAGGTCGTGATCGGCACGCCCGGCCGCATTATGGATCATATCGATCGGGGGACGCTCAAACTCGACCAGATCCGGACGTTGGTGCTCGATGAGGCCGACGAGATGCTTGACATGGGCTTTGTTGACGATATTGACAAGATCATGGGCTATCTGCCCGCGGAGCGGCAGACCGTCTGCTTCTCAGCGACGATGCCTGATCCGATCCTACGCATCACCAAGCGGCACATGCGTGATCCGGTGCAGGTCAGCATCGCCCGTGAGGAACTGACGGGGCCGACCATCGAGCAGGCCTATTTCGAGATTCGGGAGCGGGACCGGGTTGACGCCCTGACGCGGATCATCGACCACGAGGCGATCTCGCGTGCAATCATCTTCTGCCGCACCAAGCGGAGCTGCGATGAGCTGGCGTCCGCTCTGCAAGCCCGAGGCTACATCGCCGAGGCGATTCATGGCGACCTCAACCAGGCGCAGCGCAACCGGGTGCTCAGCCGGTTCAAGGACGGCCAGATTGAGCTGCTGGTTGCGACCGACGTGGCCGCCCGTGGGATCGACGTCGAGAATGTGACTCATGTGATCAATTACGATATCGCCCAGTCCCCCGAGGCACATGTCCACCGCATCGGGCGGACGGGGCGCGCCGGTCGCGAGGGTACCGCTTTCACCCTGATCCATCCCCGTGAATTTCGGCACCTCAAGCTGATCGAGCGGGCGACCAGATCCCGCATCCCCCGCCGCAACGTGCCCACCCCGACTGACGTCGCCGCAAGGGCGCTCCACCTGCTGGGTGAGCGCATCGTCTCCCTGGTAGAGCAGGGCGCCGGCGAGGAGGAGCGGTACGCTGCAGTCGCGTCGCGCCTGCTGGAGGAGCATGAGCCGGAGCGGCTGGTGGCCGCGCTGATCTCGACGATGGCGGACCCCCGCAGCACTGGCGGCGCCGGCAGCGGAGGCGGCCCGGAATTGGGACGGCCCGCTGCGAGGACAGCGGGCGGCGGTGCGGACTTCCCCGACACAGGTGGTGAGGCGGGCTACGTGCGCTTCTTTGTCAACATCGGCAGCCGTGACCGGGCCACGCCGGCCGACTTTGTCCGGACAATTGCCCGTCAGGCGGAGATACCAGGCGGGCTGATCGGCGCGATCGACATCCATGAAAGCTTCACGTTTGTCGAAGTGCCGCGGGACGTGGCGCAAAGAGTGATGGAGGCGATGAGCAACGCCACGATCCAGGGCCGGAATGTCAACATGGAGCCTGCGAAGCCCTCGCGCTAGGCCCGCTGGACCTGATCCCTTGTCGCCCATGCCTCCGCGTTCGCCCGCATGTGCTCGATATGGCGGTTGTCATGCAGCCCGATCAGATGCCACAGCTGTGCCAGGTTGACCGCCACCCCGGCCGGATGGAGATATGTGACCTTGTCCGTATCCAGCGCGGGAAAGCGCTCCACACAAGCAAGCATGCGATGGTGGCTCTGCTCGAGCAGCGCAAAGCTCTCCTCGACCGAGCGCCCCTGCGGCTCGGTCGGCGGCGGCGCCTTGAACTTGGTGTTTGCAATGCCCGATGCGACCATGACGGCAAGGCAGTCAACGTTAGGCGTCGTCTCGGGCGTCGCCGGCGGCGCCTTGGCCGTCAGCTCCTCGACGATGGGCGTGAGCAATTGCATCAGCAGTGCGACGTGCTCGAAGTGCTCCTGCATGCTCCACTTCTCGGGAGCGGGACGCCAGGTGCGCTGTTCGGGGTCGGCGTCCCTGACCATTGCGACCAGTTGCTGACGCTGCTTCGCATTGAACCGGTTCACGTCGTCGAGCGTGCGAAACTCCATGGTTACACCTCCGACGGGGGTTGAGCAGGGACATAAAATCCGCGGCATCCGCACATCCGCGTCAATAAAAAACGCTCGACTTAAATCGTAGGGGGCTTGATCCCCTGCTTAAATCGTAGGGGGCTTAACCCCCTGCATGCGCATCAGCATGAAAATCTGCCCCCGGTGATGGATCTCGTGCTCCATCACGTGGTAGACCAGCCAGTTCATCGTGGCGGCCGGGAAGTCGATGTACGGCATCGGGTACTTGCGGTTCAGCTCCGTCACCGGGCTGTCACGAAGCCATTCCACCGTCGCCTTATGCACACGGTCCCAGAAGGCGATTAGTTGCTCCATGTTTTCAAACTGCTTGGGGTCCCAGGAAGTCTCCCAAGGTTCTTTTTTCAACGCATTGCGATAAATCCAGTGCCACTCCGCATCGACGATGTGAACGGCCAGCTCCCACGCGCTCGTGTGCCAGCCCGGGGGCTTCCACGCCAGTTGCTCAGGGGTCAGCTTGCGCAGTGCGCTCAGCGTGAACGGTCGCAGGTCGGTCTCCCAATGGCGATATACGTCAAATGCAAGCATGGGCCGCCCTCCTTGCTTCTCAGCTACGGATATATCAGCATGCGCCGTCCATGATCGCCTCAAAGCGCTCCAGCGCGATCCGGTCCGCGACGGTGGTTTCCCACCCCGTGCGCGG
>JAQBPS010000034.1 GCA_028287415.1 Bacillota bacterium
CTCGCCCAGGTGTAGCCGCGCCGCAGCGAAGTGGTACGGATGGCAAGCCCGGGAGCGACCAGGTCGATATCCGGGCCCGATGAGCCGAAGGAGACGGCGCGGCCTTCGAGCGTGACGGCAGAGACGCCGATCACGCCTGGATACGCCGCCGGATAAACCGGGGGACTGGCGGGTCCGCGGTTGCCAGTGGAGGCAATGATTGTAATGCCACTCGCAATCGCTTTGTGTATCGCGGCTGCAAGCGCCTGACTCTCCTCGGGGATGTCAAGGCTCATGTTGATGACCGAAATGTTGTGCTCCATCACCCACTGTAGGCCGAGAATCAGGTCGGAGACTGCGCCGTCGCCCTTGGCATCGAGCACCTTGATGGCGTACAGCTTCGCCTTCGGGGCCACCCCGGTGACGGCCGGGGTCCTGCCCATTGCCGCGATAATCCCCGCGACGCGGGTGCCATGACCATGGTCATCCTGCGGCTGGGCGCCCTCTTTAATCAGGTTGATGCCGCCATGTACCCGGTTGATCAGGTCCGGGTGCGTCAAATCGATGCCCGTATCAAAGACAGCGACGCCGACGCCTTCGCCCTGGCTGAGGCGCCATGCGTCGTGGGCATGAATCGCGCGGATCGCCTGCGTGATGTTCCACGGCTGACGGACTGTTGGGTCCTGCAGTGCAATGGCCGTGAGGTTGACCGCCGTATTTTCCTCAACCAGCGAAACCGCAGGGTGAGCCGACAACAAGCCATCGGCATGGTCATCGCACAGGCAATGAAACCCGCCGATGAGGGGCAGGGGAACGCACCGCCCAATGCCCTGCGACTCAATTCCGCTCATACAGTCGTAGAGGTCAATGCCATCCCGGAGCAGGACCAGTCGGCCCCGGGAGCTGATGCCCGGATGACTCATTCGGGAGCCTCCCTCCATGCTGTCAACGTATGCGCAAGCGGGGGCAAGTGCCCGCGCTGGCAGGCCTGTGTGTCACCCTGAGCCAGGCGGTTTCGTAAACTGGAGCGACTGGTGATCAGGGGGGAGAGCATGCGCTTCAGAGGGACGGCCATCCTGGGCAGGGCCACGGCCCAGCCGGACCAGATGCGGGCATTTGCGCAGTCTATCAATCGTGACGCTCCCGATCTGGCTCCGCTTTACCTGGAACTGGGGCGGCGACTGGCTGTGCGGGGTGACCTGGCCTTTGCCCAGGCAATCTACGAGACTGACTGCTTCCGGGAGATTGCTGCGCCGCACAACTATGGCGGGCTGGGCAACGCCGGGCGTGAAGCGGGCGGGGCGGTGTTTGGCACGCCTGTGGACGGGGTGCTGTCGCACTTGCAGCGCCTCTTTGCCTATGCCACCACCTCGCCGCTCCCGGGGCAGATGCGCAAGGTTGACCCCGGCTTTGACTCGGTGCCGCGGGGCAGCGCACCGTACACGGGCGATCTCTCGTGGCGGTGGCGCGCTGAAGGCGGTTATGGTCAGGCGGTCGAGCGCATCCTCGGCGAAATGTTGATGGAGCCGGGTGCGGGGGAGCCGTATCAGATCACCCGGGCTTATGTGCAGGGCGTGGAGCAGCCCGGCGGTCCCCGGGGATGGCAGGGGGTGAAGGGACTGGTCATCCACCGCATGGCGGGTCCCGGCGCCGATGCCTGGACAACCAGGCGGTACATCGGCGACGCAGCGGGGGGTGGCCCCGCCGCAACGCATTTTGTTGTGGATGACACGGTGATCTTGCACCTGGCCCAGATCGGCGCGGTGGCGCACCATACGCCGGGCAAGAACGTTACCCATCTTGGGATTGCGGTGTGTGAGCACAACTGGGGCACCAGGGCGTGGGGGGAGACTTACCGGCGGCTGGCGTGGCTGGTCGCTTACCTGGTGCGGTGCTTCCAGCTGAGCATCACCGACGTGACGGGCCGCTTCTGGTGGGAGCCGGTGCGCTGTGCCAATGACCCGACGCATCTGGGGTGGACGCGCGCGGAGGGGCGGGCCGGGGGCCTGTTCGACTGGAACGAGTTTATTGCTGATGTGCAGGGCCGGCTCGCTGAGGGGTATGCCGCGGCGATGGCGGCGGAGGCTGTGGAGCCGGGGGCGGAGCCGGCTGTGGAGCCGGAGTTGGTGGCGGTGGTGGTGCCGGAATCCGAGCCGGAGCCGCCATTGGCACCGGAGCCTGCGCCTATGGCGGTGGCGGTGGCGGAGCCTTCGCCTCAGCCACTACAGGGACGACGCCCGGTGCGGCCGGGCCGCCAGCCATGCCGTGCCCGCGGTCACCACCGCAAATGGTGATGGCGTGCCCCTCTCCGCATGCAACAGGAGGCTGCGACTGCCGCAGCCTCCTGTTTGATTTGTTTTCTTACTTAACGCAGGGACAACCCCGGCCATGCATGCATAGCATAAAGGGCGTGATGTTATTACCCGATATAAGGAGTGGCAGACATGGCAACATTCATGGTCACGAACTTGAATGATAGCGGCGCTGGCTCGTTGCGCCAGGCCATTCTTGATGCAAACCTGAACGCCGGACTCGACACGATAATGTTCACGGTCGCCGGTATGATCCTGCTCACGTCCGGCCCCCTGCCCCCCATCACCGACCCCGTGCACATTTTCGGTCCCGGTGCCGGCGCGCTCGCCGTGAGCGGCGGCAACGCTTTCCGAATTTTCACCGTCGCTCTTGGCGCATCCGCCACGATTCAGGGCCTTACGATTCGGGACGGCAATACCCTGCTGACCGGTGGCGGAATCTTGAACCTGGGCGTGCTGGCGATCAATGGCGCTGCCTTCATCGGAAACCATGCCACTGTCGGCGGCGGCGCACTCTCCACCATTGGCGGGTCGGTCACGATCGACAACACCCAGTTCGCCGGCAACGCCGCACTCGCCGAAGGAGGGGCCATTTCGTCGATCCTCTCAGCGGTTGTGATCAGGAACTCCCGTCTGACGGGAAACTCCGCCCTGACCCTCGGCGGGGCAGTTTTCGCCAGCCTGGGCACGGTGATCATCTTCAACTCTACCCTGGCGGGGAATACCGCTCTGATCGCCGGCGGCGGTATTTCCAGTGCTGCCGAGTTGATGCAGATCACCCACAGCGCCCTGTTTCAAAACACTGCTACGCTGCTTGGCACCGCACTGGGCGGCGCCCTGCTGGTCGCCGCCGGTGTCACGCGCATGGTCAATAACACGATCGCCCAGAACGTGGCCGCTGTCTCCGGTCCCGCCGCTGCTGTCATAGCCGGCCGCCTGGACATCAGCTTTGTGACGATGGCGGACAACGTCGTTCTCCTCCCGATCGGGGCCGGGCTGGCTGCTGTCGTGGGCGTCACCCGTGTCAAGAACTCGTTCATTGCTACCACCACCGACGGCAGCGGCAATCCGCGCGCCAACTGTGCGGGCTTGCTGAGCACCCTTTTCAGCGCCGGTGGAAATATGTCGACTGACGCCACTTGCCCCGGTTTCAGGCAGGTGACCCGAGCCCAGCTCCACCTGGGTCCACTGCAAATCAACCCGCCCGGCACCACTGAGACCATGGCGCTCCTGCCCGGCAGCGTGGCCATTGATGCTGCGATCGACTCCACGGATGTCGAAGGCAACCTCGTCGCCACTGATCAGCGGGGCGTTCCGCGGACCCCCGATGTCGGAGCCTATGAGGTAGTGGGCCTCGGGGCTGGGGGCCCCGGGGCTGGGGGCGGCCGTTCAATCCCGGGTGCGGCGCCGCTCTTTGTCAGCGAGGGCAATTGTGGCGGCCCCACCCGGCGGCCCTTCAGGCCATTCACCTCACGCTAACCGGAGGCAGCAAAGAAGGCGGACCGACATGGTCCGCCTTCCGCTTTGCGTTGACTACATCGCTTCCCGGCGCTCAGTCGCCGTGAACCACAGCCCGCCCATCCCATATAGCAACGCTCCGAAGGCGACCACACTGCCCACGATCGGCAGCTGTGTCAGCACGGTCGTGATCAGCGCACCCAGGATAAACAGCGCCGCCCAGCTCTGCCTCCGAAGCCCCGGCACCCGGTCCGCAAGCAGCCTGCCAGCCGCCCAGGCCACGAGCACCTGGCCTGCATAAATAATCACGGGGTAGAGCAGCACCGTCACGATGCCCAGCGGCGCCCCGATCACGGTAATCATCAGGATCACAGCGGCGATCGGGATGGCGATCAGCGCCAGGAATCCGGCGAGCGGCGCCTGCCACGGCTTGCGGACGATCAGGCCGGGAAACGAGGCGCGCAGGCGGGGGAACAGGGCGAGGAGCGCAAGCCCGACAATCAGGAATCCGCCGAACTTGAGTCCGATCAGCCACGGGCTGCGGTACCAGGGGCCGACGTCCGCCATTGTGGCACCCGCCGTCACCTCGTGCCGCACCTCGCCGACCTGCGATCCGGCTGCGATCCGCGCCGCACTGTTGCTCCAGTAGGTCAGGGGTCCTTTGACTACGGCGGTGCTGGCCACGTCCAGTGAACCTGACGCCGCCCGGACTTCCCGGCCGACCCGCCCTGCAATCATGAGCTTGGAGCCGGCCACCGCCACGCCCCGCTCCACCGCACCATACTGCTCCACGGTATCGCCGGCGCCGATCAGACTCCGGCCCACCGACCCGCTCTGGAGCAGCGTCACCGTGGAACCGGCGGCCAGCAGGTTCCCCCCGATCCGCCCCTGGACGAGCACCTGCTGGCCTGCTGTCGCGGCCGTGCCGCTAATGGTGCCCTTCACGTCGATCACGCGGCCGGCCGCGAACAGGTTGCCGTTGATCGTCCCGTTCACGAGGACGGTGTCAGCTGCGGCGAAGACGTCGCCGTTCACCGTTCCGTCAATGGTGACTGCACTCCCGGAAACTATCAGGTCGTCTTCAATCGTCTCGGTCTTGCCCACGGTGATGGCATTACCTTGCCGGTACTCGATCGCCATCGCCGAAGGTACCACGGCGACGAGCAACGTCATCGCCAGCAACAGGGAGATCAAGAGCCTACGCATAATGCTTTTCCTCCTTCAAATGCCGGCGCCAGAGCCAGAGACCGCCGCCGAGAACCAGGGCGGGCCAGAGCGTGACGAGCACGCCACCCCTTGTGATATACAGGACGAACCGCCACAAGGCGGGAATCAGCGTTTCGGCCAGGTTCACCGTCAGGCCGATTTTGCCTTGCCATCCCAGGAGCGAGCCGATCAGCGCAAGCGTCTTCTGGGACAGCCAGCCGCCTGCGACCAGGCTGAGCCCGGCGATGGCAACCCACTGCCACCGATGAAACCAAGGGGTGACCTGACTGAGAACCGGCCCGGTCAGGTCAAGGCCCGCGATCCACGCCTGCTCCGCCTCATCCAGCGCCAGCATGTCGCACAGGTGGGCATCATCGGCCGCGATCGCTGCCAGTCTGTCGCTGCAGAGCGGGCAGTCAGTGAGATGCTCGTCGATCAGTGTCGCTTCGGCCAGTTCAGCTTCGCCGGCCAGGTACTGTTGCAGGCGTTCCGGTTCAATGTGGCTCAACTGCGCCCACCTCCTTGTCTGCGAGCATTTGCTTGAGCAAGTTTTTGGCCCTGTGCAAGTGCGTGCTGATGGTCCCGACCGAGAGGCCGGTCTGCCGGGCGATCTCGTGATAGCTCAGCTCCCGGAAATAGTAGAGCAGCACAACGGTGCGGTACTGTGACGGCAGTCTGGCGACGG
>JAQBPS010000265.1 GCA_028287415.1 Bacillota bacterium
TATCAAGGAGATGTTCCCGCCCGACTGGGCGGTACTGCCCACAGTCCTCAAGGCGATGGCGGCTACGGTCGGCATCGCCTTTCTCGGCACGTTCCTGGCCTTTGTGCTGGCGTTCCCCATCAGCTTCCTGACCGCCCGCAACACCGGCCCCCGCTGGATCGGCGCCGGCCTCCGCTGGGTGATGGCGTTCCTGCGCTCGGTGCCCGAGATCCTCTGGGCGATCATCTTCGTCATCGCGACCGAGGTCGGCAACGTGCCCGGCATCCTGGCGCTGACGGCGCACAACCTGGGCATCCTGAGTAAACTGATCGGCGAGCTCTACGAGGAGGCGCCCCTCGGCGCGCCGGAGGCGATGCTGGCGACCGGCGCCGGCCCCGGCCTGCGCGTCTGGTACGGCATTCTGCCCTGGGCGGTGCCGGGGATTCTCTCCCACACCTTCTTCCGGTTCGAGTGCAACATTCGCACCGCCACGATCCTCGGGGTGGTGGGCGCCGGCGGCATCGGCCGGGAGCTGATGCTCCACCGGCAGCTCTACCAGTATCAGGCGCTGCCGATTGATGTGCTGGGTATTCTCGTGCTGGTGGTGGCCGCCGACTGGCTCGGCGCCGCCATCCGAAAGCAGGTGAACTGATATGATCACCCTCGCGAATGTGACCAAGCGTTACCGCCCCGGTGACCAGCCCGCCCTGTCAGGGGCGAGCTTCACCGTGGGCCCCGGCGAGCTGGTGGCCCTGCTCGGCCCCAGCGGTGCCGGCAAGTCGACGCTGCTGCGCTGCATCAACGGCCTTGTCCGGCCGGACGCCGGCCGCGTCACCGTCGCCGGGCAGGATGTGACCGCGGCTTCGGGGCGGGAACTGCAGGGCGCGCGGCGCCACATCGGCATGATCTTTCAGGAGTTCCACCTGATCGACCGGCTGCCGGTCCTGACGAATGTGATCAGCGGCCGCTTCGGTCGCTACCCGTTCTGGCGGGCCGCTCTCGGCCTGTGGGACCGGCAGGACGTGACCGAGGCCCGCGAGCTGCTGGCCCGTGTCGGCCTTGCCGGGATGGAGGGGGCACTGGCCCGGGAGCTCTCCGGCGGCCAGCGCCAGCGGGTTGCCATCGCCCGGGCGATGATGCAGGAGCCGCAGGTGCTGCTGGGGGACGAGCCCGTCTCCAGCCTCGACCCGGTGACCGCCCGCAGCGTGATGCAGCTGCTCAAGTCGCTCAGCACCGAGCGGGGGCTGACGACGATCCTGAGTCTGCACGATGTGACCCTGGCGCGGGAGTTCTGCCCCCGGGCGATTGCGGTGAGCGCCGGGCGGATCCTCTACGACGGCCCCATGGACCAGGTGACGGATGATTTGCTTGCCCACATCTACTCCGCTCCCGCCGCATAGGGCGGGAGTGGGGTTTTTTATATGGCCACGGATTTCACGGATCACACGGATTTTAAATACAAACACTGATTATGAACAAGAATATAATTATAAGCATTTTTACAGCCGCAGATTTCGCGGATTACGCAGATTAGGACATAAAATATATTTTTGTCCGGTATCCGTGTTTGGGCTTAAAAATCAGTGCAACCCGTGAAATCCGTGGCTATAAAAATGTCCGGGGCGAAACATCCCCACCACGTTACCAAATATATCCCCACTGAACCGCACACGGTTTTTACACGTCCTATAACTTGTGCACGAAGCAGCAGATCCTTCGCCCAGTAAAAAGCCCTTGCCGTTGATTATTCTCTGGGTTAAGCTGGGTAGAAGCGCTCCTCCTTCCAGGCCCGACCTCAGGCGCGATTGCCCTCAGATGCACCTGGGCACACTTTGGTGTGGCTCATCCAATCGCACTGAGGAGGCTTCACAGTGGGAGGACAAAAAGTCGCGATCATCGGCGCCGGCCACCTGGGCACGCTCCTGGCCAATCGCATACCCGCCACCTGCCGCAAGGTGATCATCAGTCATCATAAGGCCGATGCGGTCGCCCTGGCTGATGAGGTCGGCGGGCTTGCCTCCGACCAGATGAGCGCCGTCCGCGGCTGCCCTGTCATTTTTCTGGCCGTTCCCGGGCCGGTTGCGGCCCAGGTCCTGCCGGAATTCCAGCCTCACCTTGACGACAACGCGCTGGTAGTCAACATGGCTGCCGACGTGATGACCGATGAGCTGGCCGAGACCTTTCCCCAGGTCCGCTTTGCCGCCGTCAAGGTGATTGGCCACGCCCGGGAGATGGCCCTGGGCAGTCCCGGTGTGATCGTGCTTGACCACGTGTCGGATGAGGATGAAGCGCTCTTACGCGAGCTGGTGGGCGGGCTCGGCCCAATCACCCGGGACGATGAATCCAAGGTGGTCATGGCGAATGCCGCTGTCGCAGAGGTGATGGGCAAGGCCGCCTCCGAGCTGCGCGGCCGCCTGAGCGCGCTGGGCCTGGACGCAGAGTTGATCAACGCCGCTATCACAACCACGGGTCCGGGGGTGCTGCGGTCACTGGCCGAGGCCGACCCCGGCCAGAGCCGGCCCGAGTAAGGAACCGGGGAACTGCTGCTTCGTTAGTCCTTTATTATTAGGAGGGGACCCTGTGCTCCACCGTAAAAAGTCACTGCGCCGCCGTATCGGGGTTATTGCCCTGATCGTCATGCTCGGTTCGCTGCTGGTCGGGCTGATCGCCGCCATGCCTGTCAAGGCGGCGGCGCCGCCCCTGACGCTGGCTGCCAAGTCCGCCATTCTGCTGGATAGCGCCACCGGTCAGATCCTTTTTGAGCAGAATGCCGACGCCCCGATTCCGCCGGCATCCCTCACGAAACTGATGACCCTGCACCTCGTCTATAACAAGATCGCTGCCGGCCAGCTCAAGAAGACTGATAAGGTCAACATTGGCACCGATGCATGGGCCGCGAAAATGCCCGGCTCCTCGGTGATGTTCCTGGAGCCCGGCCAGAACGTGACCGTGGGCGAACTGATGAAGGGCCTCGCCATCCCGTCCGGCAATGACGCCGCGGTCGCCCTGGCGGATCACGTCGGTGGCAATGTCGACGCCTTCGTCGCCATGATGAACAAGGAAGCGCAGGACCTCGGATTCAAGACGATGCACTTTGCGGACCCTGCCGGTCTCAGTCCCCAGAACGTGGTGACGGCCCGCGAGTACGCGCAGTTCGCCCGCATCTATATTCAGGCGCACCCCGAGGCGCTGACCGAGCTGCACTCCGTCAAATCGTTCAGCTACCCGTTGCCGCAGAACCTGGCGCCGGGCAAGACGGACCCGCCGGTCACTCAGCCGAACCGCAATTCGCTGCTCGGCGTCCTGGAGGGCGTTGACGGCCTCAAGACCGGCTTTATTGATGAGTCCGGCTACAATATCGCCGTGACCGCCAAGCGCGGCGACATGCGCCTCATCGGCGTCATCCTCGGCGTGCCGGGGCGGGACGAGAAGGAGGGCACGGCCAACCGGGGCGCTGCGGCCACCGCCCTGCTGACCTGGGGCTACCAGAACTTCACCACCGTCAAGCCGACCATGCCGGCCATCACCCCGGTCCGCGTCTGGAAGGGCGCCGTCAGTGAGGTGACACCCGTGCCCCACGGCGACGTGGTTCTGACCGTCGCCAAGGGCCAGGAGACGAAGCTCACCAGCACCATCCATGAGGAGACGTCGGTGATCGCCCCTGTAAAGAAGGGCGACAAGCTCGGCGAACTGATCTTCGCCGCTGACGGTCAGCAGGTCGCGTAGTTCGACCTGGTCGCACCCGCCGACGTGAAGCAGGGCGGCATCATCAAGCGCCTCTGGGACAGCATCCGCCTGACCGTTTCAGGCTGGTTCACCAAGAAGAAGTAACGAAGTAACAAGGGTGCGTGTAAAAGGGCAGCAACCATCGTGGTTGCTGCCCTTTCCGTTTGTCCGTTCCAGCTAGGTGCGCTGAATCCGCAGATGTTCGATTAT
>JAQBPS010000090.1 GCA_028287415.1 Bacillota bacterium
CCGGGCGGCGGGAGGGCTCCACGTAGGCCACGTTCCAGGGCTCGGGGCCGAGCGTCCGGAAGAACGAGGCCGGGTTCATGGTGCCGGCGCCCTTCTCGACATCGTACGGGAACTGCAGTGTGCAGCCCTTGCTGGACCAGAAGCGATCGAGGGTCAGAACGATCTCCTGCAAGTTCATGAGCTGTTCCTCCTGTCGGGCCGGGGCTCGGGCAACACAAAAGGCTCCCGTCTCCGGCCAATGCAAAGATTGGCCAGGGACGAGAGCCTGTAGGTTCTGCTCCCGCGGTTCCACCCTGATTGGCGCCATGTGAGGGCGCCCACCTTGAAATATCCAGTTGCAGCTCCCGGGCGCCATTCCCCGCCGCTTCCCCGCCCTGCTTGCACCTCGTGCCGGGCTCTCTGAAGAGGATGCAGTCCGAGTACTCTTCCCGTTCCTCACCGTAGAGCCACTGTACCAAACGCCGCTGCGGGTGTCAAGGCGACGCCCGGCGCTACCGCCAGCGGATCTCCTGCCCCTCCAGGTAGACCCGGTGCAGGCCCGCCCGGCCGAAGGAGTCGACCATCACCTCGACCGCCATGTTGGCGCGGTCCCCGTTCCCGGGCAGCCCGCGGGCCTCGCCCTCCGGCACGTAAAATTGTTCAATGCCGTAGCGCACCCGGACGTCGCCGGGGCGCCCAACGCCACCGTCGTAATACGCCACGGTGCCCCGCATGGCAAGCTGCGCCGGCGAGGCGGCAGGCCGCTGATCAGAGACCTGCACGGCGCTCCAGAACTCGCCCTGCTGCTCAAGCAGCACCCAAACGGTCTGCATCTGGTGGTAGGGCGCCCCGTTCATGGCGACCTGGTCATGCCTGAGGGTGGAAATCTCGTAGCTCAGCGTCACGTATTCACCCCGCAGCGGGTCCCATGGGTCGACAGGTGCGGTCTTGAGCATGACCGGACGCCCCGTCCACAGCGTGTATCCGTGGCTGCCGATCATGCCGACCAGCACGAGGACCTGAAGGAGAATGGCTGCCCAGAACAAGCGCCTATGCCGCATGGCTGCCACCTCCCCAGTCCTGCGTCCAGCGGCGCCGGTTCCGCTCCAGCAGCCAGCCGCCAACGAGGAGCACAATCCCGCCGAGGATGAAGAACACCGACCGGTCCATGGCGCTGAAGAACAGGTCAAAGTAACGGGTGATCGTGTGAATCACGAAGGCGGTAAGACCCAGGTTGACGAGCAGGCTGCTCCGCCGCTGGATGCCAAGCAGCGCCAGGCCAACCGTGCTGATGAACAGTACCAGATTGAACACCACCAGCCGGGGGATCAACGGCAGTGGGCCTTGCGAGAGCGCTGCCAGGGCCGGCACCAACACCACAGCGAGCACAACCAGGCGTCCCGGCTCAGCTCGGCGCCAGTATCGCCACGCCCCTGCTGCTGCGGCGGCAAGGATCAGCACGAAGCCAGCCAGCACATAGGGCGAGTGGCCGATCAGGGGGAGAAATTGCACTCGTGCGGGCAGCGGGCTGCCGCCCCACTCAAACGTGAGGAAATAGGTGCCAATCAGCACCGCAAAACTCCCCACACCCAGGTACGCACGCTCGTCGCCGGCCCGGGCCAGCCCCAGCAGCACGACGGCAACCCCATACAGGGCCATCAGGCCGAATACGACCGCTGCGCCGGCGTAGGGCGGATACGCGGCTGTGCCGGCGTTGAGCACATTCGCTGTGTTGATGCCGAACCAGAGGTAAAGCCCCGCCAGCACGCCGGCTTCCACGAGGGCCGTTTCGAGGCGGCGCGCCAGGTGCAGGGTCAGAATGAAGAGCAGTAGCAGGTCGAAGGACGCGAACGATCCCTGTTCGACGATCGTCCAGATGCCCAGCAGCAGCGTCGCCAGACCGAGCACGGGCCGGGAGGCGGTGAGCGCGGCGACCGGCAGAATACCCACCACCCAGAACCGGAACCCGGTGGGATAGTGGCTGTCCAGGTGGAAGATCTGCGCGACCAGCCAGATCCCGGCCCCGTAGAACAGGCTGCCCAGGAAAATCAGGCTGTGGCCGAGCCGCGGGTAATCGCCGCGGGTGAATTGCAGGTGATAGCCTGCGCCATACGTACCGATCACTGCGGCCAGGATCATGCTGACCTTGATGCCGGCGGGGATCTTGGGCCAGTTCGCGGTAAAGAACAGAATCACGCCTGCGCCGAGCAGCAGGGCCCCGAGAATGCTGAAGATCAGGACGGTGCGGTCGCGCCCCCGGACGCCGGGCGGCGGGTAGAGGCCCAGAATCGCCTGCCGCTGCACATCGGTCAGCAGCCCTTGCTGCACCCAGCGTTCGCTCTCAGCCTGCAGTGCGCCGATGAAAGCATCCGCGGCTGGTCGCTCAGCCATCCGTAATCACTCCTCATCTCAGCGCATTCCGTTTACCAGACCGTGACTCCTCCTAATTGCGGTAACATTCTATGATGGATAACGCTCAGCAGTGAAAAAAGGGAGGCACATGCCTCCCTTCTAACGACTTTCCAAGTAGCGAACCAACCGCTCAATCAGGGCGAGGTGCTCCTTGCGGCCAAACAGCCATCCCCGATCGAACGCCGCCACCTTGCGCCCGGCACAGGTAGCGGAGATCTGCTCATACAGCACGAGGCGGGCGATCCGGCCCGCACCCTTGTACAGCGTCTGGGGGTCCAGGCCGTACGAGACCGGGCCCCGCACCATGCGGACCTCCCAGTGGTACTGGCCGAGTTCGCCCCGCATCACACCGTCACGCGGCCCCAGATCCGTCAGCCTGACACGACTCGCAAGACCGAACATGCATAATCCCTCCGAGAGGAATTATGGTCAAGTCAGCAGACGCTTAAACTTTGGGCGGCCCTCGAAGCAGGGGCCCCCCTGGCCATGACGTCACGAGCCGAAGGCATAGCCCCACCGATTCCGTCAAGCGGGTGAGGCTTAACACGGAAACGGTGGGGCTTTGACGAGGCGACCAAGGGCTGACCGCGACCACCCGAGGCGGGGAAGAGTGTGAGAAGGGCAAGCTGCAACCCCCCGTACATTGCGAGTTTAGCGTGCGGGGGGGTTGCTGCGCCGTCGGCGGCGCTCTCTCCCCTTTACCCACATCTTTCATAGTGGTGTGGCGGCGCAGACCCCCAAACCCTGCCCGGCATCGCTGGCCTCAACCGTCGCTGTGCTTGGGCACATCGGGACCGAACGGGTCGTCCTTTTGCCACCGCCCAGGGTGGCCAGGTGGCAAAAGGACGACCTTTTCTCAATTTATGTCAACTGCATTGGGCCATTCTGCGCCATCATGAGCAAGCCGACGAGCCAGCCGACGAGGCCGCTCTTCTGCTGTCCGCACCCAGCTGGGGCTGCAGGTCTTGGGAGCGATGGAACCGTCGCTGTGCTTGGGCACATCGGGACCAAACGGGTCGTCCTTTTGCCACCACCCAGGATGGCTCGGTG
>JAQBPS010000121.1 GCA_028287415.1 Bacillota bacterium
CGTCCTGAGGCGAGATGGGCGGCGGCTGCTGGGATCCTTGCGGGGGCTCGGGATAAGACATGATAAGGGCTCCCTTCATGACCTTCTGCCAGTTACGATCTAGTGTCACTATAGAACGCACCACTGACAGCGGCGTGTCAGTGTAGAGCGACACGCGCTCGAAAAGCTCGGTGCGCTACAATAGCCATCATGTAGCTGGCTGGTCCCATCCCGATAAAGCAAGAACCGCCGCAGTGACGCGGCGGTTCTTGTTTCGCAGGCTCCCAGGTGTGCGCTTCACTCAACATGCTGCAGCAGCCAAGCCCGGACCGCATGCTCCTGAACCGGTAGAGGCCGGAGCGTCGGGCGCCGCTGCTTCAGCACTGCCAGGGCGTCATCGTAGCTGAGCCCGTCGCGGCGAGCGACGTACGCGATCAGCACGGCGGCAGTGCGCTCCTGCCCCGCCCGGCAGTGGATGTAGACCAGGTTCTGCGGTGCACTCACATGCTCAGTCAGAAACTGACACGCCGCATCCAGATCTGCGCTCGCCGGCGCCTGCATATCCCGAACCGGCAGATGCGTCCGCATCGGCCCAAGGCAGCGAACCGCCTCAGCACCAAAGCGAGGCGCGGCCCACTCCCAGTCCTCACGCAGGTCAAGGATATGGGTCACCCCGGCGGCGGTGAGCCAGGCCGCATCACGCTCCGTCAGCGGGTTGCGGCCCGCCATCATGCGGTCGTCAACCAGGCTGCATTCAAAGGCAGGCAGGCCCGGCGTGCTGTAGACAGCCTCATGCCGGGTAACACAATCGCTGGCGATGTCGGACAAGTCATGTCCCTCCCTATACATAGCGGTCGACAATCGCCTGCCCAAGGCTGCGCACCGCCTCCCGCAGCTCGGCCGGCTCCAGGACCTCGACCGTACCCCCATACCCCGCCACCCAGCGAGCGAGCTCATTCTTGCCCCGGGTCTGCATCTGCAGCACCACGCAACCGTCCGGCTCCTCCGTGGTCGTCTGGCTCGGGTGCCACCGCGTCTCACGGGCTAGCTCGGCCACGGGCTTGCTGAAGCGCACCCGCACGTGCATCAGCGGGCCGTCCTCGATGCTCCAGATGTCGGACACATACCGCTCCAGGTCGAAATCCGCGGGCCGGGTGAAGACGGTCGGCAAGATCTCGATGGTGCGAATCCGGCTGACCCGGAACGTCCGCAGCCCCTGGCGCAGTTCACAGTAACCGATCAGGTAGAGCGCCGTCCCCCGGTAGGCCAGGCCGTATGGGCGGATTACCCGCTCCGTCTGCTCCGCAGACCGAAGCGAAACGTGCCGGATGCGCACCGGGTGCCCGCCCTGGACGGCGCTGGTCAACGCCTCCTCGACGCCCGGCAGCGCCGGCAGCGAGTGTGCCTGCAGCGGGTCGATTACGAGTGTCGCATCCAGGCCGGCGACCATCTCCTGGTGCGGCGCCGGCATGACGGCGAGTAGCTTGTCCATGGCGCTGTCCGCAGCCTTGCCCGCGAGGGCGCGGCTGCGTCGCGCAAAATCCAGGGCGCCCGCTAGCGCGAGCACCTCGTCCGGGGTGAACTGCACCGGCTTGAGGCGGTAGTTATCCATGATCGAGTAGCGCCCGTCGTCCCTCACGACGGGGACCTCCATCCGCTCCAGGGCGGCCAAATCCCGGAAGATGGTCCGCTCCGTCACCTCATACCTGTGCGCCAGCTCACGAGCGGTCGGCCGGTTCCCCCTCATCAGTGTGGTAATAAGCCTGAACCAGCGCTCCATGTTCCGGATCTTGCGGTCCTGCATTACGAGGCCTCCTGCGACAAACTTTCCTGGAAGAACTTAGCCACAGGCGGGCCAATCTCCTACCGATCGCGGTGACCGTCCCTGCCGGGCCTGAAAGGACTCGTGGTGACACGGGTGTGTCAGTGCTACACCACTTCGATGCCGACGGCTTGGCCACGCTGGTCCCGGTCGATGTTGATCACCCAGCGGCCACGTCGTCGTGGAGAACCACACGGGTTCATTTGTCACGTCGACCTCACTTCCGACCAAGGTAAAGCGCTGCCGTCCCCGGCCGCACGTGGTAGAGCACCTGCCGCAGCGCCCATCCAATCGCCGCCAGCCCCGCCACAGCGACTACCGCACCGCCGGTGATCAACGGGGCCGCGGCGAACGTAAACCCGGCGGACATCAGGGCCGTGCCAGCGAACCAGCAGAGGTACGTGGTCCAGCCCAGGGCGGGATGGTACATCTCGTGCAGGAACGGGATCTTCTCCTGTCAATGCGCCCGGTTCCGGAACCGGTGCAGCCACACCATAAAGGGGAGTATGCGCAGGAGCATGCCCAGGATCGTCCCGCCGATCCATGCAAGCGCGAAGAGCACAGTCAGCCCGGCCTCGGCCTCCCTGCTTGACCATGCGCCAGCCATCCCGCAAGTCAAGGGGGCCCGCCCTGCGATGGCGGAAACTGTACATCACGCCACCCGCGTAGCCGAGGGCGCCGAGGGCCATCAGCAGGGCACCGGGCCACAGCCAGCCGGGGAGCGGGCTGGCGGGCGCAAACATCGGCACCAGCTTGAGCCCGGCGCCCGCGATCAGCAGGCTGAACCACCCAACCAGTCCCAATGCGAGGTGTGCCGCCAGGAGCAGGTAGGGATCGCCGCCCAGGAACCCGGTGTGCAGGTTGAGCGCCAGCACCAGGCCCCACACGTTCGTGGCGGCATAGAAGAAAACGGCGGCGGCGATCAGCACGCCATGCCAGTTCCAACGCTCGACAGTGCGGCACATCGGCGCGACATTCACCACAAACACGAGTGCGCTTGTCGCCACCAAGCTACCCCCCCACGGCAGCCAACCAGGCCGGGACAACAGGAGACTGAGCACAAACGTCGTCGCGCCCAGCGTCTGCAAGAACAGGTGCAGGAGCACGGGGACACGCCCGAGCGGTCGGCTGTAGAGCAGCACGGGCATGAGCTGGTAGACCGCGCACCCAGAGGCTGCGCAGGCATTCGGGCGCCCTGGACGCGCAAAGGACAGCACGGAGAAGTGCTGCCCTCGCCAACTCAAATGACAGGAGCGATCCCCACCGCAGCGGCCGGTATCGCAAAGAACGTGCCGCCCACTGCCGTATAAGGAACACCAAACGGAAAAGTCGGCGGGAAAGGGAAGATGCCCACGGGCACCGGCACGCCGCCGGGAACAACCTCAAAGACTGAAGCAGGGATGGCGGCAAACCCTCCACCGAACACCGTCGCGGGATAGCCAAACTGCATCCAAGCGCCCCCCTTGGCAGCGTGATGCAGGACACCTCCAGGCGTTTCCCCTGCATTATTATGTATACTCGAGCTTGACTGCTTCGTGCATACCAGAATGCGGCCGCTGCCAAACGGAGCCATACTGCCGCGCCGCATCGGTAAACTTCAGTTGGCGGCCGCCATAGTCTGGACTGGAGGGATGCAGAACATGGATCTGCCCAACAGACTAACCAGCCTGATCAAAAAGGTCACTACCGGAACGGCTGTTGAGGACAAACTGTTGCGGCTGTTTGTCACGCGGCTCAGGCACACCCTCTCCACTCTGGAGGAGCAGTTCGGCAGCGAATGTGGCGAGGGCTGCTTCCGGGAGTTGATCGGCTGCATACTCCAGAGAGGTGATTCGGCCTGCTTCGACCAGTATGAGAAATCCGTGGAGGGCTGCATCACACGGCTACGCTCGCTCACAGAGCAGGAAGAGCGGCTGGTGGGAGAAATGGTCGACCAGGTTGTCAGCATGACCGAACTATTGCTGGAACTCGCTGGGGTCACCCTGACTGAATCTGCGAGCGAAGAGAGTGGCACAGGTGGCACAGGTTCCACAGGTACAACTGGTAAGCTGTAGCGTTTTCGCCTGACGATTTACGGCGGTGAACCTTCCCGTCCCCCCGTGACGCGCCCTTACTGGCAGTCTTTCGAAAAGGCGAGAACGAAGCAGAGAATCGTAAGCAACTCTTGCACTGAGATGGCGATGACGATCTGCATTGTAGACCACCCTCCTTTCAGTCCGCCCACGAGGCGGGACCCCAGCTACCCCGAGTGCGCCA
>JAQBPS010000129.1 GCA_028287415.1 Bacillota bacterium
CTCGTCTGCGAAATGCCGTATTTCTATGACGCCCGCATCGACAACCTCACCCCTACCAATGTCAGCCGGGGCAACTCAGTCCTGGAGAGCTGCGACTGGGATGATGTGCTGAACGGACTGCTTGACCGCTTCATGGAGCAGGTGCAGCCCGACCTGAAGCTCGTCACCCCTTTCCACCTGACGGTGGCGAACTTCCTGGACCAGAGCAAGAAGGGGACCGGTGCGAAGCGGAAGTGGGCGGCGAGCGAGGGCATGGCGCGGCCGGCGACGGTCGCCGAGCACTTCGACAACGTGGTAATGCACCGGTTCTACCGCGTGCTGCTGCTGGGTGTCATCAACCGCATGCTCGAGGTGGAGATCGCCGCCCAGCCCTACAATGACCGACTGAACGCCGCCCGCCAGGAGATGGCCGACACGTTTGACCGCTACCAGGACGAACTGGCGGCGGCGATCCCCGAATACCAGGTGGTGCCGATCCGAAAGCTGGTCGCCGTTCAGCTTGGCAGTGCGCTCCAGGTGGCCCGCTATATTCAGGAGCAGGGGGATTAACAGATGGAAAAGCGTGCCCTCAGCCCGGAGGATATTTATCGGTTCGCCTACCTGGGTGATGCGCAGATCTCGCCCAACGGCAAGCTCGTCGCCTATGTGCATGAGTACCTGGCGAAGGATGCGGATAAGGCGCGTTCAGAAATCTGGGTGGTGTCGGCCGCCGGCGGCTCCCCGCGCAAGCTGACCAACGGACCGCGGGACCAATTCCCCCGCTGGTCGCCGGACGGCGCTCAGCTCGCCTTCATCTCCGATCGCAGCAGCAAGCCTCAGCTCCACCTGATCGCAGTGGACGGCGGCGAAGCAGCCCGTATTGAAACGAAAGAAGATGTCGCCTCTCCCGCCGTCTGGTCGCCGGATGGCCGCTGCATCGCCTTTCTCAGCCCCATTGTAGACGAACTGAACGAGGGGGATCAGGAGTACTCCGGCGGCCCGCCCACCTCGGCGAAGACCAAAGCGGAGGCTGAGGAGCATTCGGAGGCAGAGAAGAAGAAGGACAACAAGCTGGGCATCAAGGTGACTACCACCCTGCACCATAAGCAGGACGGGGTTGGTTTTTACGGTCGGAAGTCGTCGCACATCTGCCTGGTAGGCGCCGAGGCCACCGCCGGAAAGCCGACCGTCGTGCGCCAGTTGACCCGAGGCCGCTTCCAATGCGACGTGCCGTCCTGGTCGCCCGACGGCAAGTGGCTGGCGACCACAGTCACCCCCGATCTCGACGAGCCTCGGGCCCTGTGGGTGCGGCACCTCCTCCTGGTTGACGCCGAGACCGGCGCCACTCGCAGTATCCTGACGGGTGAAGGCTTCCCGGCCTTTGCACCCTCCTTCTCCCCTGACGGCCGATACCTGGCGTTCACCGGCGAGGCTGCGCCGTTCGGCTGGTTGCACGATAACTTCGACGTGTTCGTGCTGGACATTTCCCGGGGTGCCTTCCCTTACGCCTGGTCCGAGGCCCGCAATCTCTCGGCCCCGCTGGACCGCTCCGTCGGCTCCGCCCCGGCCGAAGTACGGCACCAGGGCATGTGGGTCATGTTTGGCCCGGTACTCTGGTCCGCCGACAGCAAGGAGTGCCTGGCGGTCTTCGCCGACCGGGGGGACAGCCACATATACGCCTTCCCGGTCAGCGGCGACAGCCAGCGCAAGGCGACCGGGGGCGAACTGCGGTCGGTGGCGGCGTTCAGCATTAGCCAGAGCGGGACGATTGCGTTCGGCGCCGGTAACCCCCACATGCCTGATGAAATCTTCGCCCTGGACGGGAGCGGTGAGCGGCAACTGACCGCTGCCAACGATGCGCTGCTGGCGGAAGTGGCAGTTCAGAAGGTGGAGCCGTTTACATTCAAGGGTGCGGATAACTGGGATGTCGCGGGATGGATCGTCTACCCGCGTGGCTATGAGGCAGGGCAGCGGTACCCCACCATCCTGGAGATTCACGGCGGGCCAGCCGGCCTCTTTGGCAATGGGTTCATGCTCAGCTTCCAGATGCTGGCGGCGGCAGGCTACGCCGTGGTGGCCACCAACCCCCGTGGCAGTCAAGGGTATGGCAAGGAGTTCGCCTGGGGCTGCGTTAATGACTGGGGCGGCAAGGATTACCAGGACATCCAGGCCGGGGTCGACGAGGTGATCCGCCGGGGCATTGCGGACCCGGATCGGCTGGGCGTGACCGGCTGGAGCTACGGCGGCTACATGACCTGCTGGACCGTCACCCAGACTCGGCGGTTCAAGGCAGCGATCCCCGGTGCTTGCGTCGCCAACCTGCAGGACATGTGGGGCACCAGCGACATCGGCAGCAGCTTTATCGAGTTCTCCGTTGGGACTACCCCCTGGGAGAATTGGGAGAAGCTCTTCGAGCGCTCGCCCATCCGGTGGATGCACAATTGCGACACTCCAATGCTGCTGCTGCACGGGGAGGATGATCTGCGCTGCCCGGTCACCCAGTCCGAACAGGTGTATACGACGCTGAAACGCCTGGGGCGCACGGCGGTGATGGTGCGTTACCCCGGAGAGCCGCACGGGCTGCAGCGCCCCAGCCATCGGCTCGATCGGCTGGAGCGGACCCGCCACTGGTTCGACCACTACGTCAAGGGTTAGTCCGCCTTGATCGTATAAACAGAACACCCCTCCCGCTTTGCAGCAGGAGGGGTGTTCTGTTTTATCTTTAGCGGTCGACGAGCTCCTGGGGCATCTCCTGCACCCGGATCTCCGTCTCGAGAATGCGGCCTGCCCGCAGAATCTCGGCCGTCACAAGCGTGCCGACCTCAGCCTTCCGAATCTCGCGGCGCAGCGCCTGAATCGAGCCCACCGGCACGCCGCCCATCGAGACGAGCATGTCCATGTCCTGAAGTCCGGCACGGTGGGCGGGGCCGCCACGCTCAACGCCGGCCACCATGACGCCGCGCTCCGGAATCTCCAGCGCCCGGGCCATGACCGGGTCAACGACCTCAGTCTGGCCGGTGATGCCGACCCACGGGTGCTCCGCCCGGCCCAGCCGGCGGAACTGGTTCACGACAAGCTCGACCTGCCACGACGGAATCGCGAAGCCGATGTTCTGGCCATGCGCCAGCACCATCGTCGGGATGCCGACGAGCCGGCCGTCCAGGTCGACGAGGGCGCCGCCGCTGTTGCCGGGGTTGATCGCGGTATCGGTCTGGATCAGGCCATCGAGGTGGCCGAGCATCCGGTCAACGGAGCTGACCACGCCGGTGGTCACGGTCCAGCCGAAGCCGTAGGGGTTACCGATCGCCACGACCTGCTTGCCGGGGACGATGGACGCCTCGGGCGCCAGGTCGATATGGGTCTCCACGGGGGACTCGGCCTCAACCAGGGCAAGATCATAGGCACGGTCGAGGGCCAGTACGCGGCCGGACCGGGTTACGCCATCCGCAAACGTCAGGGCCGGGGACGGGTTATTGCCAACAACATGGGCGTTGGTAATCACAGAGCGGCGGTCCAGCAGGACACC
>JAQBPS010000153.1 GCA_028287415.1 Bacillota bacterium
TGGTCCGGTGGGAAAATGGAGTCCTGGCTGCCGTGCACGATCAGGACGGGCACCTCAATGTGCGGTGACCGCTCTGCGAGCGACACATCATTGCCCGCCTGCCGGGCCTCCGCCATGGTGCGGGCGCCCGTGAAGTGCCGGAAATCCTCCTGGATCAGGGGCGGCAGCCGGTCAAAGTCGCTGCCGGCCAGGCTGAAGCAACCGCCGACACTGGCGCACGCCCGGATCCGTCCACCCGCCAGGCTCGCGGCCGCCGGCGCCAGGTAGCCGCCGAAGCTGACGCCCGCCAGGGCGCCGCGCTCCGGGTCCAGGCCCGGCTGCTGCCGCAGGGCGTCCACCACGGCCACCACCGCTCTCTCATCGCCGGGCCGCCAGGGGCGGCCGGCAGCGGCCACCTCCCCCTGGCCGGGCCCGTCAAACGTCGCGACTGCCAGGCCCCGGGCCAGGAACAGGGCCTCAAACGTATGAAACTCCTCTTTGGTCGAGTCGAGTCCCGGCACCAACAGCACCCAGGGATGAGCCGCACCAGTAATCGGGCGCCGCAGATGGACCGGCAGGGCGCAGTCCCCATACAAAACGGTGAAGCGCTCCACCGGCGGGTCCAGCAGCGGGGCCGCCTGCGCAAAGGCTTCGACTTTGCGACGGTGCCCCTCCAGCCGCAAGTCCGGGTAGTCAAAGAGCGCAAACTGGGCGAAATGGTGGAGCAGGGCGGCCCGCACGAACAGCTCCCCGGCGGTCAGCCGGGACCCGCCGGCCAGGGCCTCCCGGGCGAGGGCTTCATAGTCACTGCCTGTCCGCACCATGGCCGCAAACCAGCCCGGCCAATCCGTCGCTTCCGCCCGGACGGCGCGCAGGTCGTTCAGATCGATGCCGTTCGCCACGAGGCGGGGCTCCCAACGGCTCAGTGCGTCAGCCAGCTGCGGCAGCGCCATGGCTAAAGCGAATCCCCGTCTCTGCCGAGTTCCTTAAGCACCTTGTCGATGAACGTCCGGTCGTACAGCTGCTCATAGGTGGGCGGCTTGTCGGTCTTCACGATGCCGAGTTCGATCTGGGTCTTGACCGTATGCTCGACGATCTCCCGGGAGACGCCCTCGTTCATCGGCCACTGCTTGGCCTTGACGATGTCGTCGTAGGTCTTGTCCGCGAGGTCCTTCGTGAAGCCCTTGTTGTACTTGAGGTAGCTCTCGACGACCTTCGCCTTGTTCTCCGGCTTGTACATCCAGCGGGTGCTCTTGACGATCGCCCGCACGAACCGCTCGGCCAGGTCGGGATCGTTCTTGATCGTCTCCTTGTTCATGGCGTAAGCCGAGTACCACCACAGGGGGTCGGCCTCCCACAGGCGGGAGACGAAGTTGAGGTTCGGGTTGTCCTGCATCGCCTTGTAGACCTGCTCTATGTGCAGGATCGAGGTGTCGGTCTGGCCCGCGAGCAATGCGGGCAGGCGTCCGGCCGTGGAGGTGCTGAGGAACGTGACCTCACTCTCCTTGACGCCAGCCTTGGACAGCACCAGACGGCTGACCACATCAGCGAACCCGTTCTTCTCCTGGATGCCGATGATCTTGCCCTTCAGATCAGCAGGCGTCTTCACCTTCGGGCCGCCCACCATCGCATTGGTGACCCGCGGGGCATACGTGTACACCGCAACGATGTCGCCGCCCGCTGCCGCCGCGGCGATCAGGGGGTCGGCGCTGGTGCTGGCGACGTCAACCGCCTTGGCGGTCAGCGCACGGGCAGTGCCCACGCCGCCTTCCAGGCTGATGATCTCCGCCTCAAGCCCTTCCTCCTTGAAGAATCCCTGATCCAGGGCGATGTACATGGGCATGTGGATCATGTTCGGCGGGGTGACGGCGTTGGCGAGTTTGATCTTCTTGACAGCCTTGGGCTGGGCGGGTGCCGGCGCAGGGGTGGTCGCCGGCGTGGCGGTCTGCGGCGCCGGATCAGGCGTCTTCGCCGTACCACATGCAGCCAGCAACACAGACAGGCTCAGCGTCAGCGCAACGTAACCGGTGTGACGTTTCAGTCGGTTCATGCAATCGTCCCCTCCAATATGAAGTGATCAAATACCCCCGGAGCTGCTCCTCACCTTTCACCACCGGCAGCCGCGACTGCGCCATTGCCACCCTGTCCGTCTTCTTTCAACTGCGTCCAGATATAGTTGCGGAGTTCCATGTAGCGGGGGTCGGACTTGGATGCGATCATATCGCGCGGCCGCGGCAGGTCGACTTTGAGGATCTCCTTGACCCGTCCGGGTCTGGGCGTCATGATCGCCACCCGGTCGCCCAGGAAAACCGCCTCGTCAATGCTGTGCGTGATGAACACGACGGTCTTTTGCTCCACCGCCCAGATGCCGGCCAACTCGTCCTGGAGGAACTCGCGGGTCTGAGCATCCAGGGCTGCGAACGGCTCATCCATCAGCAAGATATTCGAGTGCACCGCCAGCGCCCGAGCCAGGCCGGCACGCTGCCGCATGCCGCCCGAGAGCTGATGCGGATAGACGTACTCAAAGCCCTTGAGGCCGGTCATCCCGATGTAGCGGCGCGCCTGCTCATCGATCTCATCCTTCGGCCGCCGGCGGAGTCTCAGCCCGTACGCGACATTCTCGTAGACGGTCTTCCAGGGGAACAGGCCGAAGTGCTGGAAGACCATGGCGGTCTCGCCCACTGCCTCATCTGCGTCACGGCCATCGATCATGACCGAGCCCTCCGTCACCTGGATCAGCCCGTTCAACAAGCGCAGCAGCGTCGTCTTGCCGCAGCCGCTGGGGCCAACGATACAGAAGACTTCATTCTGATGGATATCCAGGTCGATCTTGTCCAGCGCCGTTACGGTCCCGCGGTTGAAGCTCTTGCTCACCCCGCGGAGCTGGATCTTGGCCTGCGTCACGCGCTCCCTCCTCCCGGTGATATCGTCACGCAAACGTTTGACTTAAGCCGCAAAAAAAGGGTGTTCGGGGCCGGGGCACGCGAGCGCTAGAGCGGCGGGGCGGTCGATGCCCGGATCACGAGCTCCGGCGGGGCGAGCCAGAACGGTGGGTCCGGCCGCTCCCCGGCGATCACCTGGAGCAGCATGCGGGCCGCCATGGCGCCCATCTCATAGAGCGGGATGCGGATCGTCGTGAGGGACGGCTGGATCCGATCGGTCCAGGGCAGATCGTTGAATCCGACAATGGAGAGGTCCCGGGGCAGCTCCAACCCGCGCTCACGGGCCATGCGCATGGCGCCTACCGCAGCGAGGTCGTTGCCGCAGAAGACGGCTGTCGGCAGCTCGGGCGCCTGGAGCAGCTGCGCCATGGCCCGGTATCCGCCCTCTTCGTTGAAGTCGCTCTCCTGCACCCAGGAGGCGACAAAGGGCAAGGCGTTCTCGTTGAGGCTACGGCGGTAAGCCGTGAAGCGGGAGAGGCCGGTCTCGGTGTACAGCGGGCCGCTGATGTGAGCGATCCGGCGGTGCCCCAGCGCCATCAGGTGCGCCATGGCCAGCCGGCTCCCCAGGGCATCGTCGGGCGCCACAAAGCGTTCTGTCATGCCAGGCATGCGGCGGTTGACAAGCACCGCGGGATAACGGTCCCGCTCCAGGCGTTCGATCAGGGCATCCGCCGTGAAGGCGGTAGCCAGAATGAATCCGTCAACCCGCTTTTCCCGGAGGAGTGCGATGTTCGGATCTTCCTCCTGACTGCGGGTGCCGGTGTTGACCAGGATCACACTGTAGCCGAGCTGGCGTGCTGTGTCCTCGACACCCTTGTAAATCGCTGGAAAGATCGGATTGGTGATGTCCGGGATCAGCATCCCGAGGGTCCGGGTGAAGCTGCTCTTGAGGCTGCGGGCGATGCCGTTGGGCCGGTAGTCGAGCTCGGCCGCCACCTGCAAGATCCGCTCTCTGGTTTCGGCCCTGACCGAGAAGTTGCGCTCCCCTCGCACCACCCGGGAGACAGTGGATACATCGACTCCGGCCCTCCGCGCTACATCGCGCAGCGTCACAGTCAACCGGACACC
>JAQBPS010000186.1 GCA_028287415.1 Bacillota bacterium
TGCTGAGATCGAGAAAGGATTTGTGCCATGAACGTTCCGACCCAGGCACCGCTCCAGGTGGAGACGCTGACCAGTCGGGTCGCAGCCCTGGTGCGGCAGAACATCATCGACCTGACTCCCGGTTTCACACCCGGCAGCCGTCTCAACCCGCGTGAACTGGCGCGGCAACTGGGTGTGAGTGAGACCCCTTTCAAGATGGCTCTGCAGGAGTTGGCGACCCTCGGGTTAGTGGAGATCTTGCCTCGCCGCGGCACGTTTGTCAGCACGCTGAGCCGCCGCGACGTGGACGAGTTGATCACAGTACGCGCCGGTTTGGAAGTGATGGCATTGCGCACCGCCAACGCACAGTTTCGTCCAGAGGTCCTGGAACAGATGCTGGCGTGCGTGCGCAAATGTGAGCAGGCACTGGAGGAAGGTGATAGCGAGCAGTACCGGCGCCATGATGCCCTGTTCCACTCGCTCATCGTCGATGCATCGAGCAACCGCCGCCTGAAGCAGATCTATGAGTCGCTCACGGGTACCGTCCAGATTCTGAACGTTTACAACCCTCGGTACCGCTCGCAGCAACTAACCTCGCAGCAGGAGCACCGGGCGTTGTTGGCCGTGTTCGGGGAAGGCGACCTGCCAAGGTCTGAGACGGCACTTGCAGATCATTGGCACCGGAGCCAGGAGCGCCTGCTGGCAGCCTACAGCCCGTATCTCACGGGCGAAGAAGCTTAGAGTGCCAACCTTTCCGCTCACATGGCGAAGCAGTGAGAAGCCCAGCGGTAACATGTTACGAGGGGGAACGCACATGTCCAGGTTTGCAAAGTGGGGCGTCTGGTCGCTGTCCGCAGTTTTGTTCGCGAGCGTGCTTTCAGCTTGTGCCCAGCCCAAGGGGAGCTCGACTGCACCCGGCGCATCCGGCCCTTCGACCCAGCCCACACCCGGCGCCGCCTGGGACGGCACCCTGACCATCGGCCTGCCGGCCAACCCGACCTCGCTGGACCCGCGCGTCACGCTGGACGGCATCGCCAAGACGATCTACTACAACGCCTACGAATACCTGGTAGTCGTCAAGCCCGGCACCAGCGCGGACCTGGTCGGTGACCTGGCCGACTCCTTCTCTGCCAGCGCCGACGGCAAGCAGTGGACCTTCAAGCTGAAGTCCGGCCACAAGTTCTGGGACGGCACCCCCGTAGACAGTGGCGCGGTCAAGTTCACCTTTGACAGCATGCTGAAGATCAACCAGGGGCCCGCTTCCGACTTCCGGACCATCAAAGAGATTCAGACGCCGGATGCGCAGACGGTCACGTTTGTGCTCACCGAGCCGTTCTCCATCTTCCCGAATCTCCTCACCGACATCGGCATTATCAACCCGAAGGTGATGGAGAAGGAGAAGGGCGGCGATTATGGCTCCGGCTACCTGGCCCAGAATCTGATGGGCAGCGGCCCCTACCGGCTGGCCGACTGGAAGCCCAACCAGTCCGTTGTGCTGGAGGCCGTGCCGGACTACTGGGGGACCCAGCCCAAGGCGAAGAAGGTCGTGTTCCCGATCTTCACGGAGCTCTCGAACTTGCGGCTCCAGCTCGAGAAGGGCGATCTGGATATCGCCTGGGGCATTCCGACCGACCAGATGATGAGCATGTTTAACAAGCCCGGCATCAAGGTCCAGGACAATGTGGGCTTCGACTTTATCTATGTTTACCTGAACAACCTGAAGAAGCCCCTGGACAGCGTGAAGGTGCGCCAGGCGCTCTCCTACGCGACCGACTACGACAGCATCTTAAACGACCTGTTGCAGGGCCATGGCAAGCAGCTGAAGGGGCCATATGCCTTCGCAGCTGAGGGCTACAAGGAGCCCACCTTCTACTACAAGCGGGATCTCGCCAAGGCGAAGCAGTTGTTGGCAGATGCCGGCTATCCGAACGGCTTCACCTTTACCCTGCTCTACGCTTCGCCCACCGTCGGTGCTGCTCAGGCCGCTCAGGTACTCCAGGCGAACTTCGCGGAGATTGGCGTGAAAGTCCAGCTCCAGGAGATCGCAGAGGCGACGCGGCGTGACCGGGTCGACAAGGGCGATTTCGAAGCGTCCATGGGTCAGTGGGTGAAGACGGCCCAGCCCTACTGGACCATGAACGTCTGGCATGACTCCTCCCGGTTCGGGCTGGCCGGCGACCGCTCATTCTACAAGAACCCGCAGGTGGACGACCTGCTGCGCAAGGCTGTGGCCGAGATGGACGCCACGAAGCGGGCGGACACCTACCGGCAGGCGCAGGACCTGATCATGCAGGACGCCCCCTACATCTATCTGTACCAGCGCAACTCGATGCTGCCCATGCGCGATTCGGTCAAGGGTTACCTGTACAACCCCGTACCGTACCGCATCAATCTTCCGGACCTGTCCAAGTGAGCATTTCATGAAGGTGGGATGGTGACGGCCGGTGAAGCGGTTGCGCTACTTCGCATGGCGTCTCCTGGCTTTGATCCCCATTCTCGCAGGGGTGACGCTGGTCACTTTTCTGATCTCCCATGCGATCAAGGGGGACCCCGCCCGCGTTCTGGCGGGCGACATGGCCGACGAGGCGACGCTCGCATCGATCCGCAGGCAGTTTAACCTGGACAAGCCGCTGCCGATTCAGTACCTCACCTACGTGAGCAACCTGGCGCACGGCAATCTGGGGATGTCATACCAGAGCCGGCGTCCGGTGGCGGAGTCCATTCGGGCGGCTCTCCCGGCCACGATCGAATTGGCCCTGACCGCTACGCTCTTCGGCACCGCGGTTGCCATTCCACTCGGGATTGTGGCGGCCGTGAAGCGGAACAGCACCGTCGACCATATCATCCGGGTCGGCTCGGTGGGTGGGGTGTCGCTGCCAGTCTTCTGGTTCGGGCTGGTACTGCTCGTCCTCTTTTACCGCCAGCTCGGATGGCTCCCGGCCGGGGGCCGTTACGACCCCCGGCTGGTGCCACCGGCGGACCACACGGGATTTCTGCTGCTGGACAGCCTGCTGGCGGGCGACCCGGGTGCATTCTGGCTCGGGCTGAAACACCTGGTGCTCCCGGCCTTCGTGCTGGGGTATGGCTACATGGCGCTCGTGGCCCGAATGGTCCGGTCCAGCATGCTGGAGGTGCTCTCCCAGGACTACATCCGGACGGCCCGCAGCAAGGGGCTCCGGGACGGACGGGTCGTTTACGGCCACGCCCTGCGCAACGCCATGATCCCGACGCTTACGGTGGTCGGCATGGGCGTGGCGAACCTGCTGGGCGGCGCCGTGCTGACGGAAAGCGTCTTCGGGTGGCCGGGCCTCGGCAAGCTGTCGGTCGACGCGACCCTGTCCCTGGACTACCCCGTCATCATGGCGGTCACCTTGATCATCACGACGGCCTACGTGTTGGTGAACCTGGTGGTCGACGTGCTGTACGGCATCCTGAACCCGCAGGTGAGATGACGTGGCAAACTGGCGACGGCTCATGCGCAATCCTTCGGGACGCTGGACCCTGATCCTGCTGGTAGTAATCGCTGTGGCGACGATTGCAGCGCCGCTGTTCACCCATTATGACCCGATCAAGATCAGCATGGCCCAGCGGCTGAAGGCACCATCGAGCGCCCACTGGTTCGGTACCGACGAGGTCGGCCGGGATGTACTCACCCGGGTCCTCTATGGCGGGCGGCTTTCCCTGGCCATGGGACTCATGGTGGTGATCCTCGCCGGGTCAGTGGGCACCGTCCTTGGCCTGTTCACCGGGTACTATGGCGGCTCCCTGGATGAGATTCTGATGCGGGCCCTTGATATCGTCATGGCCTTTCCACCCCTGGTGCTGGCCATGGCCGTCTCCGCAATGCTTGGCCCGAGCCTCCAGAACGCCATGCTGGCGACTGCGATTGTCCAAGCGCCAAGGTTTACCCGGGTGGTGCGCAGCGAGGTTCTCCTCCTGCGGGACGCCGAGTTCGTCCAGGCTGCCCGGGCGACTGGCGCCAGCGATCTGCGGCTGTTGTTCCGCTACATCCTGCCAAATTGCTTCTCGTCCATTCTAGTGCTGGCCACTCTCAGCGTCGGCACGGCGATTCTTACAGCCGCTTCGCTGAGCTTCATCGGCCTGGGCGCGCAGCAGCCCACGCCGGAGTGGGGCGCCATGATCGCCGGCGGGCGGACCTACCTGCTGGACGCCCCATGGTACCCGACGTTTCCGGGCGTGTTCATCTTCGCGGTGGTGCTCTCGTTCAACGTGCTTGGCGACGGACTGCGTGATGCGCTGGACCCGCGTTTGCGGGGGAGGGGGTAGCGAAACCGTGATTTTCGGGCTGATCGATTCTGGCACGACCAACACCAGAGTGAGACTTTCGGACGGCGACCGGGTGCTGGCCGCCGTCACGGAAGCAGTCGGCGCAAGGGACGCAGCGCGGGACGGCAGCAACAGCCGGCTGCGCTCCGCCCTGCACCGCCTGGTACAGGAGGCAGGGTTGCAGGCCGGCATCCCCGTGGGCGATATCGCGGTTCTGATCGCCTCCGGCATGATCACGTCCAACCTGGGCTTACTGGAAGTGCCTCATGTCCAGGCGCCGGTCAGACCGGCGGAACTGGCTCGGGCCATCGTCACTAAGCGCTTTCCGGACATCGCTCCGTGTGACATTGCCTTCATTCCCGGCATCAAGACAGTTGCATCTGATGGGGAACTGGTCGGGAGCGATATTCTGCGCGGCGAGGAGGCCGAAGTGGTCGGCCTTCGCAGATTGATGGGGCTCGCCGGACCGGTCACCTTTCTGCACTACGGCTCCCCCCACAACGCGGTGCGCACGGATGCAGCG